>CAZTTW010000335.1:0-5643 GCA_964616265.1 uncultured Myxococcales bacterium
TTTGGCCGATGCGCTTGTAATGGTTGTACACCGAGACCGACAGCGCCTTCTTGGCACGTTCTTGGCCAATGACGTACTTGTCGATTTCGTCGAAGATCTCACGCGGCCGCGGATACCGTGGACGTTCTGCAGCCTCTTCCTTGGCGATGATATCGTTGCATAGGGCAACACATTCATCGCAGATGAACACTCGGGGACCCGAGATTAGTTTACGCACCTCGCGCCGGCGTTTCTGGCAGAAGGAGCAGTGAAAGTCGTCCATACCTCCCACGAGTATTGCACTCGAAAAGACATGAAGCCAAGGGGAAGGCGCCGATTTGGAAATTGCACAAGATTCTTTCTTGCACCACCGTCCAGATCGTGCTCCGTTCGCGCCGCAAATCTGCGCGCGTTCTTCGCGTCGATGGCCACGGAATTACTTCCTCGCGCAGGTGCCACGAGCATGGAAACCCTTCGACGGTTTCGCCCCTAACCCATGTATGATGTCGGTATGATCGCTGTGCCTCGAATCGGCATCTCGATGGGCTGTCCAGCGGGAATCGGCCCGGAGGTGGTGGCTTGCGGGCTCGCAGCTCGCCCGGGTGTCGAGACGATCGTCTTCGGTGACGTCAACATTCTCGAACGCGCCGCTCGAAGTGCCGGGGTCAAGCTGCCCGCAAGCGCGTCCGTCGTCCCGGTGACTCGGCTGAGCGATGACGAGGTTCAGCCCGGCGCGCCCAGCGAGGTCACTGGCCGAGCCCAAATCGAGTATCTGGCAGCCGCCGCCGACGCGGTCTTAGCCGGCAAGGTCAGCGCCCTCGTGACCGCACCTATTTCGCGCGAGTGGGCCGCACGGGCAGGCATGCCTTTCCAAAGCCACATGGAGTACCTGGCTCACCGAGTGGACGCCAACCAGTGCGCTACCATGCAGATCGGCTCGGGCCTGCGGGTCAGCATGGTGACCGGTCGCGTGCCCCTCAGGCAGATTCCATCGCTTCTGACCGCGGCCGCTATCGCTCAGACGACGGTGCTTACCGTGCAAGCCCTTTCTACCTATTTTGGCGTTCGCTTGCCGCGCGTGGCGGTCGCTGGACTCAACCCGCTCGCCGGAGAAGGCGGCCGCATCGGCGACGAAGAGACACATCTGGTTTTGCCGGCCGTGAACCTCGCCCAGCGGCTGCTGTCGACCTCCGGACTTGCGGCACGTGTGAGCGGTCCGCACGAGCCGGACACGGTCTTTCGCCAGATGCTGGTCGGTGACTACGATGCCGTGGTCGCGCTCTACCACGACCAATGCCAGATCCCGGTGAAGCTCTTGGCGGCCGACGAAGCCGTCAGCTTGACGTTGGGCCTACCCTTCGTTCGAACGTCGCCGGATCACGGCACTGCCTACGACATCGCAGGCACAGGGCGAGCGAAATACCAGGGCTTCCTACGCGCGCTCGATCTGGCCGTCTCGTTGGCCGAGAAGAGTCTTGCCGTGCAAGACACGGCTTAGGCAGTAGAGGGCGCAGAGGATGCAGAGACCACGGTGGTGAGTGGCTCCTGCTCCTGCAATCCTCGCTCGCCCGCTCCGATCGCGACTTCAATCTCTGCACTCTCTGCCTCCGCTGCGCCATCGCTCCCATAATCGCGTCGCGTCATTAGCGCGTCATCGTCATGATCATCTGACTTCGTGAGATGAGTCATCGAAAGTTTATTGAAAACTTGCATGATTGCGCGCAAAGTAGGTGCTCCGTTGGCAATTTGACGTGGAAAACGTAAAGATGGCAAACAAGACAGCGAAGAAGACGTCCAACTCACGAAAGAACAACCATGTTGCCGCGAAATCGCCTGCAGCAGCGGTCGCTGTGACCGGTAAGATCCCCACCGGAGGGGACAAAGTCGTCCAGTGCCTCGAGCGTGAGGGAGTAGAAGCGGTCTTCGGCCTGCCAGGTGGAGCGGCGATCCCGCTCTTCGACGCTCTTTACGAGTCGAAGATCCGCCTGATCCTTACTCGCCACGAGCAAGGCGCGACCCACATGGCCGATGGCTTCGCCCGTGCGACCGGAAAACCCGGCGTCGTGGTCGTGACGTCCGGTCCCGGCGCTACCAACACGGTGACCGGGCTTTTGACGGCGCTTTCCGATTCCGTTCCGATGATCGTGCTTTGCGGCCAGGTCATTCGCCCGATGCTGGGCAAGGATGGCTTCCAGGAAGCCGACGTCACCGGTCTCACCTACGCGGCCGTCAAGCACAGCTTCCTGGTGAAAGACGCCAACGACATCCCGCGGGTGATGAAGGAGGCTTTCTTCATCGCGAGCTCTGGTCGCCCAGGGCCGGTGCTCATCGATTTGCCCAAGGACGTGCTGGCCGGACCTTGCCCAGCGCCGTTCGTGGACAAGATCAATCTGCCGGGCTACCACGTGCCCGAGCACGCCGAGCCCGCAGCGCTCAAACAAGCGGCGGCGTACCTCGCCAAGGCCAAGCGTCCGCTTCTTCTCATCGGCCACGGCGCGGTTCTGTCGAATGCCGGCAAGGTCATCCTCAAGTTCGCCGAGAAGATCAAAGCGCCGGTGGTCAACACCTTGCTTGGCAAAGGCGCGGTTCCCGAAGATCACGAGCTTCACCTCGGCATGCTCGGCATGCACGGCACGGCCTACGCCAACAAAGCGGTCGACGGCTGCGACCTCATCATGTCCATCGGATCGCGCTGGGACGATCGCATCACCGGCAAGCTGACGACCTTCTGCAAAGACGCGGTGAAGATTCACGTCGACATCGACGTGGCCGAGTTCGGCAAGGTGCTGCGGCCCGAGGTTTGTCTGGCCGGCGACGCCCGCTTGGTCATCGAAGACTTACTGCCGCTGGTCGGCCCCTGCGATAGCGACCCGTGGCTGGCCCAGGTCCAGGCCTGGCGTTCGCAGTACCCGCTGCACTACCCGAAGAAGGGCGGACTGCGCGCGCAGCACGTGCTCGACCGGCTGGACAAGCTGGGCGGCCGCGACGCAATCCTCGTCACCGACGTGGGCCAACACCAGATGTGGGCCGCACAGTTCAACTTGACCACCAAGAATCATCATTGGTTATCGTCGGGCGGCGCCGGCACCATGGGCTTCGGCTTCCCGGCGGCGGTCGGTGCCAAGCTCGGCTGCCCGGACAAGCACGTGTGGGCCATCGTCGGCGACGGCGGCTTCCAGATGACCTTGTCCGAGCTGGCCACGGCCGCCGTGAACAAGATCAACGTGAAGGTCCTGGTCATCAACAACCACTTCCTGGGCATGGTTCGCCAGTGGCAGGAGCTGTTCTACGAGAACCGCTTGTCGGGCACCCCCCTCGAAGGCAACCCGGACTTCGTCAAGCTCGCCGAGGCGTACAACATCAAGGCGTTCCATCTGCGCCGAGCTGCCGACGTCGACCGCGTCCTGACCGCCGCCATGGAATACGACGACGGTCCGTGCGTCATCGACGCCGAGGTGGTCAAGGAAGACAACGTCTTCCCCATGATTCCAGCCGGAGCGTCGCTGGCGGACATGATCATCGAGCCGCCAAAGACGGCACTCGAAAAACCCACAGGCTCCACCTAAGGCACACGACGGGAAAGACGACGATGAACTCTCTGCCAACGACGACAACAACCCCAACGACCCTTGCGAGCTTCCCGCTGCACACCATTTCGGTTTTGGTGCGCAACCAGCCTGGCGTTCTCGTGCGCGTGGCCCTGGTTTTCGCGCGCCGCGGATACAACATCGAAAGCTTGGTGGTCAGCGGCGATCCGGTAAACGCCGACTTCTCGCGCATGACCATCACCTGCAGCGGCGACCCTGAAACGCTGGAGCAGATCATCAAGCAAGTCGCCAAGCTCGTGGACGTGGTGCACGCCATCGACCACACCGGCCAAGCGGTCGTGGAAACCGAAATTGCGCTCATCAAGATCAAAGCAAGTCTCGACGAGCGCACGGTGATTCTGCAAACCGCCGAGCACTACAAAGCCAAGGTGGTCGACTGCAGTGCCAGCTCGCTCATTCTGCAGGTGACAGGCGCCAGCGAGAAGCTCGACAGCTTCATCACCTTGTTGCGGCCCTTCGGCGTGGTCGAGTTGGTTCGCTCGGGCAAGATCCTGATGACCCGCGGACCCGAGGCGACGTAGTACATGGGAACCGTGGGAGGGTTGCGCCGAGCACAGTTCGGCGGCTCCCCACGCGAGCTCAGCGGACAGCGGCCATCGGAACCGTCGGCCGCTCCGCGATGGGCGTCAGGATAATTCCGCCGGGGTCGAGGTCGCGAAGGCGCGGCAGGGTGATGGGCTGCCAGGTCACCATCGGAGCAAAGAGAAAGTTGATTCTGTACTTCTTCTCCGGCGGAACGCGATTGCGCCGCAAGATCCAGCTTAGAAATTCCTTGATGCCCGAAGAGTTCAGGAATGCGAGCTTGGTGACGTCGACCTTCACTTCCGCGAGCGATTCGCTCAGCGCCATGTTGTGGACGATCTCGAAAAAACCAGCCATGAACTCGCGCGGGCTGAGGTGATCGATCTCGCCGGCAATAAAGACGGTATCCGCTTCGACACGCAGACTGATTCTTGCGCCTGCCGCCTGTACCGTTGAGATTTGCATCGGGCACCCCTACTACTTTGGCCTTCGCCGTCCAAGCTGGTACGGCGAACATCTTTGATCTTCGGCAAGAACCGGCAGCGCTGAAGTCAGCCCAAGTGGGCGGCGACGAAACCGTGACATTTGTGTCGGGCCAACGGATGCCGAACCCAAGGATGCCGAGGTCAACTTCAGCATTTACGCGGCTTCGGGTCGCGGCACGTTAATTGCTGCGTGAAGCTGTTCGCCATGAACAAACGTTCTTTGTTTTACTGTGCAGTGGTGGCGTCCGCGTTCGGTTGTAGCGGAGCCTCGGCGAGCGGAGGCTCCAATAGCCCATCCTGGGCCGACGCCGGGGTCAACTGGGGCGGCGGCTCGGGCTCGTTCGGAGCGGGAGGCTCCACGTCCGGCGGTGACCGCCCCGCCGTCGCGGCCGACGCTGCGCTGCCACCCGAAAGCGAGCAGAAGCTCGACTTTCTGGCGCCCCAGGCGGGTGCCCGCTACGTCTACGTCGCCAACCCCAGCCGCAATACGGTCTCGGTTATCGACTCGACCGACTTGTCGGTGGTCGAAGTCGAGCCCGGCGATTCGCCCACGTATGTGTCGACGGTGCCCGGTAAGGACGTGGCCCTGGTCATCAATGCCGGTTCCCATACCCTGGCGATTCTTGAGGAAGACGGGATTGCCAAGAGCACGATCCCGATCGTCACTCAAGCAAACACCATTTCCATTGCGCCCGACAAGCAGCATGCCGTGATTTGGTTCGACTCCTCTCAGATTGGCATTGGCGGTAGCACGGGTAGCTCGACCGCGACGACGGGCAGTACACAAGAGGTGTCGGTCATCGACCTTTCACCCACGGCCACGAACGTTTCCATCACCATGACCGTCGGCTACAACCCAAGCGCCGTGGTGTTTTCCAGCGATACGAATCCGAGCTCGGCGGCGGCCTTCGTGGTCACCGACGATGGAATTTCCGAACTGCGCTTCGCCAGCATCACCGAGGCATCCATCGCGCCGTTCACGCCCATCGGCAACGGCACGACCGTCTCGCTGGCCCACGATGCGGGTTCACCGGCCAGCGACGGTTCCA
>CAZTTW010000336.1:0-5640 GCA_964616265.1 uncultured Myxococcales bacterium
GGCGCCCGAAGATCAGCAGCTGCCCGACTATCAGCCGGGCGAGCAAGTGCGCCTGTTCAATATGAGCAGACGCGGAATGGATTTCTTCAGCCTGCCCGAGTTCGAAGTGCCGGTGCTGTTCAGCTCGCGCGAGAAGATGGCCGAGTCCTTCGCGCAAGTGGACACCGTCATCATCGAGCCGTCCGAGCAGCGCTTTTCGCTGGTGGCGCGGGCCGCGTTTTCGCCGCGACCGAATCTGTTGGCGCTGGGGCAGGTCGTGGTAGGCAAGCCGACGAATGCCTGCCTGCGAGCACTGAGCTCGGGCAAGGTCTACTGCGTTCCACGCCGCTGGAGGAGCGCCGGATGATCGCGATCTCTGCCGCCGGCGCGCTGACGCCCGTGGGACTCGATCTGAGCGACACCATGGCCGCGCTCTACACGCACGTGCAATTGGTCGAAGATCTGGACGTGCTCGACAACGACGGGGAGCCGCTCAGTGGAATGAAGATCCGCTTCGCGGAAGAAATCGCGGGGCCGGCGCGCTTGACGGCGATGGCGCATGCGGTGGTCGACGAGGCCACGTTGACCGTCGAGCCGGAGGCAAAGGTTCCGTTGATTCTCTGTTGCCCCGAGGCCGCCGCCTTCGCGGCGAGTCCGCCCGACTGGCCGGCCCAGCTTCTGGCCACGGTGATGTCTCAGGCGGCTTTCTCCGTCGATCGCGCTCGCAGCCGCATCATCGCGCGCGGCCGCGCCGGCACGATTGAAGCACTCGGAGCGGCGCTGACGCTGCTCCGGGATCCGACGATTCCCTACTGTCTGGTCGGCGGCGTGGACTGTTTCGTCGACACCGAGCGCGTGGTCGCTCTGGTCGAGGACGAGCGGCTTCTCACCCAAAGCAACAAGGACGGCTTCAAGCCCGGCGAGGCCGGCGTCGCGTTGCTGCTGACCAATCGCCCCGACCCAGATGCCATGGCAACCTGGTTGGGCGCGGCGCACGCCAATGAAGAAGCCTGCCGCGGCAGCGACCGCCCCGTCACCGGCGCGGGCCTGCAACAAGCGATCATCGGCGCATTGGCGCAGACGAGGTTGCCCTCCGACTCGCTGGCCTGTGTGGCGCACGATTTTTCCGGCGAGCAGCGCTATTTCGAGGAGATGCTGCTCGCCACCTCGCGCCTGGCCAAGGGAGCGATGACGAGCGCCATGGAGCTTCCAGCGCTGTCCGTCGGCGAGACCGGCGCCGCCGCGGGATTTCTTTCCACTGCCATGCTGGCCTTTCTGCACGCGAAAGACGTGCACAAACAGCCTAGCCTGGCGACGCTGACGAGCGACGGTCCTGAACGCGGCGCCGTCGTGCTCGGACCTATTGTGCGGGGATCTGACAACGGGAAAGGACGGTAGCACGACCATGGCTGACAATGTCTTCATCAACGGTCGCGCCGCTGTTCACTCGGGCTCCGCTGGCAAGTCCATCGCCTTCCCCGACGTGTGCCTGTGCCCGCCACCGCCGCCGTCAGGCCCCATTCCCACGCCGCTGCCCAACACCGCGCAAGCCATGGATCTGCAAGGCGGCGCCACGACGGTGACCATCGAAGGCAATCCGGTCGGCCACGCCAAGTCCTTCATCGCCAAATCCACCGGCAACGAAGTCGCAACCAGCACCGGCGGCGGCGTCGTCACCCACATGGTCCAAGGCATGGCCTATTTCCAAACCTTCTCGATGGACGTCTTCGTCGAAAGCCAGCCCGCCGTCCGCCACATGGATCTGGTCACCCACAATCACATGGCCATGATGCCGGGGAACACTCCGCCCGCACCGTGGATGTCGACGATGCTGGCAGGACCGGGCGTGGCGCCGAATGAGTCGGAGAAGAGTACCTTTGAGGGTAAGGATTGGATTGTCCTCTGTTTCGTGGACGAAGTTGGTGCGCCACTGGACAAAGGTCACTACCAAATCAAGACCCCAAGTGGACGACAAGTCAGTGGTCCAATCTTCACGGCTGGAAGAGTGTCGTTGAGTCAAATCGCAA
Organism: uncultured Myxococcales bacterium; assembly: GCA_964616265.1. Lineage (GTDB taxonomy): Bacteria > Myxococcota_A > Polyangia > Fen-1088 > Fen-1088 > Fen-1118. The sequence goes on from CAZTTW010000336.1 coordinate 2,007, forward strand.
AGGGCAGTTGCGAAATCGTTCTACCAGATGCAGATGCTCGCGCCGACGAGTTGGGACAGCACAAGCCAGCCAAGACGACAGGCGATCAAAAGGCCTACGTTCCAGGCAGTGCGCTACGGCTGGCTAGCGGAAAGGAATATGTCGTGGTGGTGCCTTACACGAAATCGCTTTGGGTAGATCTGCCCGTACGAGTGGACAATCCCGAGGCCCGCGACGACGAGTTCGTGCTCGAAAGCAAGGACGGCGCCTTGCGCGCCGTGAAGACCATCGCTGACGACCGCATCCACGGTGACCGCCACCTGACCTTGGAGTTCTTCGGACTCGAGCCGGGCAAGAGCTACACGCTGACCCACCACCTTGGCAAAGATCAGTCTGTTCGAACTATCTTTGAAGACCTGACCTACGAGGAGATCTTTCCGAAGGATCCGCCCAAGAAGAAGAGGCAGACCGAGAAGTCGGCCAAGCTCGACATCGATCCGGAGATGCTGGATCCGTCGAATGATTTTCGTCCGATTCGATTGGCAGAGCCCGAGGAAGGGCTCGAACCGCTCTCAGCTGAGCCAGATGAACCGTCATGACCACGACCGAATTCGCAAAGGAGGATCTGGCCGCCATCAAGCGCGCCTTCCGCACGAGTAAGGCCACGCCGGAAGAGGTGTGCTTGCTGGTCCGGCCGTTGCGCATAGACGTCGTTCGGTGGGCTCTCTTAGCCGTTCTTATCATTTCGATCGGTGGCTCGATGAGCATGTTTTTCCATTCCTTCCAGAGCAGCGACGAAGACGTGCGGTCAGTCGTCTCTCCCATCTGGTGGAACGCCTTTCTTCTCATTCTCGGGACATTCTTTATGGTCTTATTCATTCTGCCGCGCGCTCTTTCTCCTATGTTCGAGGTGGTTGTGCGGCCGGGTGCCAACACGGTCATCCTGCGTGGCTTCGGGGTCGAACAAGAATGGCCGGCCCATCTTTGTTCAGCGGAGGTAAGCAAGATCAGGTGCTCTTTCAAGATCGATTCTGATTGGTATCGAATAGGTCGGAGATGCTGGCAGCTTGGCTTTTCTCCCGCGATCCCGTGCGATGCTATCAACGAAGCCTTCGCACCAGCACGCATTGCAATGGTTGAGGCGATCAAGGGCGGCGCTAGTCAGGCGAACGCGAGTCCGAAGCCCCAAGGGCGCAATTGGCATGGCATTTTGTCAGATCCGTTTGTCACAGAAACCGAGTTGGTGTTTCGTCTTCCGGCCACAGGCTGGCAGTTCTACTTTGGCACCGTCATCCCCTACGGTGCGTCTTTCGTGGCGATGGCTTGGGACATCACCCATCAGCCGGATTTCGAGAAGGATCTGGACGTCGTTCTGGCGCATATTCACTCGTTTCCTCTCTGGCTTCCTTCTCTGCTGCTACTTCTGTACACCGGACTTGCCGCCTACTTGACCGACCCATGGAATCTACAGGCGGTGGCTATTGTTCCTAGGGGCCAAGGCCGGATCGTGATTCGCGTTGGCAAGCGGGTTCTCGGAGAATTTCCTATTGTCGACTCTACCTTCACTGTCTCCAGCGCGCAGTACGACATCTTCCAACCTGATATCATCTTAGGAATACACACCCCCGCCTGGTCTGGAAAAGAAGGAACAGGCCTAAGGACCGAAGACGAACTCTTTGCGGCTCTCGCCGATCTACGCGCGTTTGCTGGTGTTGCCCAGACACCAAGGATTACCCTCGATGGCTGATGCACGAGTCGCCACCACACCGTTCCAGTTCCTCTTCCACGACTGGCCACCGGAGCAGAGTGGAAAGCCCAAGCCCACGCGGTTCGACACTTGGATGTACATCTTCCAGGTCAGCGACAAGCAAGCCCATCTCTCGCACGAGGTCTACATCCGGCCTGCCGAGGGTGACCGGGGCGAGACTTATTTCGACGTCGACCTGAAAAAGCACGCGGGCAAGGACCTGCGTCCGCTCTGTGAGCCTGGACGAGACTGCTGCTGGATCGACGATAACAGTCGGCACGTTCTCAAGGACGTCCGCTACTACATTCTCTGCTCCCCCTTTCAACTTCCGTGGCGCCGCATCGACAAACTCGTCAAGGCCAAGGATCCCTCGAAGTTCGAAAGCTTGGCCAAAGAAGAACGCGGTCTGGAGAAGGTGCTTCTCGATGAGGCCAGCACAGAGAAGGGGCCGGGCGGCATGATCCGCATCAAGGACATCTGGTCGCCCTGGGGCAAGGGCCAAAGCCTGTCACGGCAGTATCTTGCACGTCTGGGTGAATGGGAAGACCTGGCCATGACCCCACAGAAGCAACAGCAGCGGGCTGTGCTTTCAGCCATCGACATGCTCAGGAAAGGGCGCAAGGGTGGCAAGCTGGTCGACGAAGAGGGCAAGTCGCTTCTCGATGACGACTTCCTCAAGCAAGTGCACAAGCAGCTGCTGAAGGATGACGACCTTCACGCCAAGGTGACCGACTGTGCGAAAAAGCTGGTTGGCTACTTCAATGGTCCAGCCATGACCGCGATGGAAGACGACGCCATGGCGGTTGAAGATATCGATGCCAGGGAGAACTTCGCCGAGATCCGAATGCTGCTGGAAGCCCGGCTATCTCAGACCCCGGTCGGGCGTGAGTACCGACAGAAATGGTTCGAGAAGCGCTACGCGCTTGTGACCTTCGACCTAGCCGCCAAATTCGAGAAGCCCTTCAAATTCGGCCGGAAGACTGGCAAAGCGATCTTCACCTGGGCCAAGTCCTGGGCCGACGTAGCGGCCGGCTACCCGTCCGGTTCGCACGGGGGTCAGGTGCCCGCCAAACTTGTCTGGTGGACTAGGGCGCAGGTCAAGTTCTTCCTTCGAACGGAATTGAAAGTCGTCGAAGTTGCGCAGGGATGGAGCGCTTTCGACAAAGACGAAGTGGACCGACTCAAGAAGGGGATAAATGAAAATCCCATCTTCAACGGGATCCTGTCCGTGGTCGATGCCATCAACCTCGCGATCACCCTGCGATCGCTCTTCGAAAGCTCCAAGGGTGATGGCGGGGACAGAGGTAAGAAGGTCGCTGCAGCCACGAGTGGCCTATGCTCGCTTATGTCTTCGCTGGCCGGATATGCGAAGCAGGGTGCCAAATACATCAGCCCTGCAGAGGTTGCCAGGGTCCAAGAGCTCGCCGCGCAGGGAGAGCTTGCCACCAACGACGCGAAGCTTCTGACCGAATACTTGTCGCGCGGCCGGACGAAGTCCATGTTGTCCCAGCTCAATCGTTGGAAGAGCGCGACCAAGACGCTGGGGGCACTGGGGGCAGCGGCGGATACATGGTCGAACGGGGTCGACATGTTCGCGGGCATGCATCAGGCGAAAGTCGGCGACTCTTCGGATCGCATCTGGCTGTGGCCAGGGCTGGGTATGGCGGGTTCGGCCGTGGCTTGCGTCGGCTACTGCCTGGCCTTTTCCAGTCCGGCTGGCGCTCTTCTGATCGTAGCGGGAACGGTGATGTCGTTGACTGGGGCCGCGGGCGGGTTGATCTGGCCTGGTATCGCAGCCACAGACACCAACAAGTGGCTCATGCACAGTTTCGTCGGTCGACATCGCAGTCACACCCTGCTCGAGACCGACACCTACACGTTCAACAACTCGCTGGCCGTTTACCACAC
>CAZTTW010000337.1:0-5631 GCA_964616265.1 uncultured Myxococcales bacterium
CGCGACGGAACCCGCGACGGCTTCGACCTCGAGCTCACCCGCGCGGTTTCGGATCGCGTCCCCATTCCCGTCATCGCCTCGGGCGGCGTCGGTAACTTGGAGCATCTTTACCAAGGCGTGGTGGAAGGCGACGCCGATGCCGTGCTGGCAGCGTCCATCTTCCACTTCGGCGAATACACGGTCGGCCAGGCGCGCGACTATCTGCGCAGCCGCGGCGTGCCGGTTCGACAGTAGCGACTGCCGACTGAAACGTCCGTCACACCGTTCCGCCGAAATCAGCTACGCCGGATCGCCCGTGGCCAAGGGTCAGGGGTAACATCAAGGGTATGCGACATCGCTTTGCTTCTATTGCTCTCGTCACGCTGACGGCCGCGGGGACTGCTTGCGGCTCGGATTTGGTAGCCTTCCCAGCCGACAGTGGAACACAATCGAATCCGCAGACCGAAGCGGCCAACCTCTTTTCGAGCAGCGCGTGCAAGAAAGAAAAGAGCTCCACGCTGCTCGCGCACCTACGCACGCTCAAGGTCATCGACAATGAAAGTGGCCTCGAGGGTCTTCGCTGCATCGCCTGGCAGCGCGTGGGAGCGAGCGAATTGAAAGTCGACCTCTTCAATTTCGATGCTGCCTGCGGAGCTACCTGGACCGGAGACGCGGCGGTGGCGGCCGATGGTACGCTCGACCTGCACGTCGACAATCCGTCGTGCACCATCGCGAAATGTGGCAAGTGTCTTTACGACTGGTCATTCGATGCGAATGTGTCGATTGCAGCGCGCGTGGCGGTGCCGGTGGCAATCGCGGTCGACTCCTGCGCCGCCTCGCAGGCTGCGACCACGTGGTCAGAAACAATCGGCAGTGAGGACAAAGGGATCCATTGCACGCTGGCCGACTACGGCGCGATGACGTGGCAAGCGTCCGCCACCAGCACGTGCGGCAAATCAGGCATGCCATGCATCGGATCCTTGCTCTGTGGGTCCGGCCAATTCACGTCGACGGGAACCTGTGCCACCGGTCTGGTTTGCGACAGCAGCGCGGCCGCCAATCAGCCTGTGTGTCTGGTGCCGTGCACGACGAGCGCCGACTGTCCACGGACCGACGTGTGGTCCTGTCAGTCGGGACTCTGCCGTCCGATACCGTAGGGCCATGGAACCCTGGGCGGGTTCCCAAACCCTCCCGCGAAGCTTCGCTGCCAGCAAAGCTGGCAGGCTACGCACGCGATGGCTAGCCTTTCTTGCGCATCAGCGCTGTCCGGGCGGCGTTCAGCTCTTTGAGTCGCGCTTGGTCCACGGTGGGGTATTTCAGATCCAGCGATGACAGCGTCTCGACTACCACCGACGAGACGACCAGGCGCGCGAACCACTTATTGTCCGCCGGCACCACGTACCAGGGTGCCTCGTCGCTGGCCGTGTGGCGAATCATGTCCTCGTACGCTTCCATGTAATCGTCCCAGTGCTCGCGCTCGGTAGCGTCCGCGGCGGAGAACTTCCAATGCTTCTCGGGAGTCTCCAGGCGTTCCAAGAACCGTCGCTTCTGTTCTTTCCTGGACAAGTTCAGGAAGAACTTGCGTACGACGATTCCGTTGCGCGAAAGATACTTCTCGAAGTGGCGGATGTCCTGAAAGCGCTCTTTCCAGATGTCCTTGGTCACCAAGCTGGCGGGGAGCTTTTCTCGGTCCAGCAATTCCCGATGGACGCGCACCACCAGGGTCTCTTCGTAATACGACCGATTGAAGATGCCGAGGCGCCCGCGTTCAGGCAACGCACGCATCGACCGCCACAGAAAGTCGTGATCCAACTCCTCGGCGCTCGGTGCTTTGAACGAATGCACCTCGCAGCCCTGCGGATTCACGCCGCTTAGGACATGCTTGATGGTGCCGTCCTTGCCAGCGGCATCCATCGCCTGGAAGATGAGCAACACGCCCCAATTGTCCTGGGCATAGAGCTTGTCCTGGAGACGCGCGATCTCTTGCACACCTTCCTGCAAGGCCGCCGCCGCATCAGGCTTGTGATCGGATCCCAAATCGAGCGTGTCCGCAGGATTGAAGTCGGCCAAGCGGAACTTCTTGCCATCGCGAACGCGGAACGCGAAAGCCAGTCGTTTGACGTCCTTGAGCGCAGTCTTCATAGCCAATGCACTAGCACGTTTCCGGACGGGCTGCCGCGCGCGCAAAGGCGAATAGAACAAGGGCCTGGCAGCAGCGGGAGCTACGTGCTGCCAGGCCCAAGATTTGAGAATTGGGAATCGAGATTAGGCTAGTTGTGTTTCGTGGAAAGAACGAAGTCTGGGTAAGCAGGGACCCCCGTCTCGGGCACGTCGAGACCTTCCTTCTCGACCTCGGCCGAAACGCGGTTCGATCCAAGGATCTTGCCGATGATCCAGAAGAAGAGGCCGCCAACGCCCATGTTCCAAGCGATGCAGACGACGACCTCGCTGAGTTGCGCAATGATCTGCGTGTGGTCGCCGTAGAAGAGACCGGTCACACCCTTGAGCGCCGCGCCCGTGGTGCCGAGGTAGTCGGTGGCGCCCACCGCGTTCCAGCCTTGGCCGTAGGTACCGTCCGCGAACAAGCCAACAGAAATTACGCCCCACGCACCGTTGGTGCCGTGCACGCTGATCGCGCCAACCGGATCGTCGACACCCCGCTTCTCCCAGAAGAACACGCTGACGACGACGAGGATGCCAGCCACCGCACCGATGATGAATGCACCTACCGGCGTGACGAACGCACAAGGGGCGGTGATGGCCACCAGACCGGCCAACATGCTGTTGCACATCATGCTGGGATCGGGCTTGCCGTATTTGAACCACATGTAGAGGACGCCGCTCAAGGTGGCGGCCATGCCGGCGATCATAGTGTTCGCCGCGACGATACCGATACGGCCGTCACTGCCTGCCAGTGAGCTGCCCGCGTTGAACCCGAACCAACCGAAGGCCAGGATGAAAGTTCCAAGCTGAACCATCGGAATGTCGTGGCCGAGGATGGGCTTGGGCTTGCCATTCTCGTCGTACTTACCGATGCGCGGCCCAATGAGCATCGCCGTAATGAGTGCCAGCGAGCCACCTTGCAAGTGAACGACGCCGGAGCCGGCGTAGTCAACGGCGCCGTGTCCCCATCCCACTCGATAGCCAAGTTGTGCCAGCCAACCTCCGCCCCACACCCACGACCCGAAGATCGGGTAGATGATGCCGCCAACGAGGATGCTGAAGATGAAGAAGCTCTTGAGGCTCCAGCGCTCCGCGCATGCGCCCGTCACGATGGTCGCCGTGGTGTCCATGAAGACCATCATGAAGAGGAAGAGCACGATGGCCGCTGAGTCATAGCCGGCACCGCTCAAGAAGAAGCCGGTCGTGCCGAAGAGTCCCCAACCGTGGTCGCCATTGACGGCGGATCCGATGGTGAACATATGATTGAGCGTCGGCACGCCGCCGAGGCTTGCAGGACCGCCAATCGCCGTGCCATTCATGCCTCCGCACATGAGCGCGAAGCCGCATACGAAGAAGCCGAACATGCCGAGTCCGTACACCAAGAAGTTCATGGTGAACGTGTGCGACGCATTCTTCGCGCGAATAAGTCCGGTCTCGACCAAGGCGAAGCCGGCTTGCATGAACATGACCAGGAAGCCGGCAATCAGTGTCCACACGAAATTGATGGAGAAGATGCCGTGCGATGCCGATTGCGCAACCGCATCGACCGCGACCGCAAGATCCTTGGTCGTCGCCTTTTCCGGATCGGGCTTCACGTAACCCGGAACGGAAAGCGCGGTTGGCGTATTCTGGAATGCGCCGGTCCGGTCAGGCACCGGCTCGTCAGCGAGGACGGCACTGCTAGCGAGAGTTGTCGCAAATGCGACCACTAATGCGAGCCCGATCAGCGAGTGTCTCTTCTTTCGTGCGACTGATTCGATCATTCGGTCACCTCATTCTCCATCCTTGTTTCTGTTGTCACTAGTTGATTAGGCACGACGTGCGTGATTGCATTTTCCTGCGCAGGCGACTCGCCCACATCGCACCCAAGAAGGCGCTTGCTTCCATCGAGAGCAAGAAGACGGCGGCCGGAGCCAAGCTGTGGCTTGCCCGATAGACCATGGTGCTGACCACGGCCGAAAACAGTTGCACCGCCAAGAATGTCTTTTTGTAATAGTCCCACATGATGATTTCCCTGCGCTTAAAGAGCGTCCTTTCCTCGTTCGCCAGTACGAATGCGGATCACTTCCTCTAGATTGCTGACCATGATTTTGCCGTCGCCGATTTCGCCGGTGCGAGCAGCGGCGATAATGGCGTCGATCACGGGAGTGACGAATTCGTCTTCGACGAAACACTGAATGCGAACTTTGGGCACAAAGTCGACGACGTACGCCGAGCCTCGATAGACTTCACGCTTACCGCCTGTACGGCCAAACCCCTTCACCTCGGACACCGTCATCCCCTTCGCCCCGGCCGCGTAGACTCGATCTTTGACGTCGTCGAGCTTGAATGGCTTAATGATTGCCTCGATCTTCTTCATCGTCCGAATCCTTCCTGTTGCAGATGTCTCTACATACCGGTGTAGCAGAGCGGCCATGGCGGGACGATTTCACCGACATGAAACGTTTGTTAATCCGCCAGGCCAATCTCGAAATAAATGGCCCTCACAAGTCGCCTCAGCTATACGCAAAAGTTACAGTCGGGAAATGGTCAAGCGTTGCGCCGATCTGTTGTTCACTTTGCTACAGTGAGTGCGCGACTCAGCGCCCACGAGAAATCCATGGAATCCGTCGCTTCTGTCCCATTCCTTTCCGTCGCACCCTTCGCGGCAACCCTGGCGGGAATCGCAGTGCTTCCGCTCGCGGCGCCCAAGTTCTGGGATCACCACCGGAACAAGGCAGTATTTGCGCTCGTGCTCGCCTTGCCGATTGCGATTTGGTTGCTTCTGACGAACCCTTCGGTGCTGGCGCAAACGGCCCACGACTACGTCTCGTTCCTTTGCCTGCTGGGCTCCCTGTTTGTCGTCACGGGCGGCATTCACTTGGGCGGCGACTTGCGCGGAAGTCCGCGGATCAACACCACGATTCTCGCCATCGGCGCTGGCGCAGCCAGCGTGCTCGGCACGACCGGCGCGAGCATGTTGCTCATTCGCTTGCTCCTGCGCACGAATTCCGAACGCCGGCACACGAGTCACATCCCGTTCTTCTTTATCTTGCTCGTGTCCAACGCCGGCGGCCTGCTGACCCCGCTCGGGGATCCGCCTCTGTTTTTGGGATTTTTGCGAGGCGTGCCCTTCACCTGGACGCTTCGCCTATGGCCTATCTGGCTGCTTACGGTCGGATATCTGCTGATTCTCTTCTACTGGTTCGATCGCCGCGCCTATCGTCGCGAAGCCGCACAGGACATTGCCCGCGACGAATCGCAAATCGTTCCGCTTGCCGTCGATGGCAAGCTGAATTTCCTTTGGCTGGCTTTCATCGTCCCGTCCGTATTCTTGCCCACGCCGGCTCGCGAGCTAGTCATGTTACTTGCTTCAACCGCATCGTTGCTGCTCGGGCCACAGTCCGGACGCAGGAAGAACGAATTCAATTTCTCCGCGATCACCGAAGTCGCGATTCTGTTCGCCGGCATCTTCATCACCATGGCACCCGCCCTGCTCCTGCTCGAACA
>CAZTTW010000338.1:0-5627 GCA_964616265.1 uncultured Myxococcales bacterium
CACATTATTGAAGGTCAGTAGACTCGTGTTCCCGCTATCTACGATGTTGTACTGGATAGTTAGAAACGATGATTGTGGTTCGCTTTCGAAAGGTACGGTGTCGGTGAGGGTAACGGGTACCCTCGCGGTCGCGATCTGACCACGCACGCCGAGTACTGTGGTCCCACCCGCGCCACCCGTGCCGACCCGCCAAGTAAAGCTCGCCTGCGCAAAGCCTGCGGCCTCCCCCCTGTATATGGAAACCACCCCGTAATGCTGGATCTTGTAGGTATACGCCTTCGCGGGACACAACGGCCCCGGCTTCAACACGATGGGAGGTTCGCCCAAAGGGGCACCGGCGGCGCTCGCGGAGACGTCGACGGCGTAGATTGAGACACTGCGATTCGCCGCATCGCCGAGCGGGAAGATATTGTCGCGCGGAGGAAAAGCGGGCGTGCCCACCGGCAGGTGCGCCGACACGGTTGTCGCGAAGCCACCGAAGGCATTCCCCGGGTCACCCGGAAAGAATTTGACGTACGTGTCAGCGAGAGTCGCGCCGCCCGCCGGGATAATTTGCGAGTAGTCGATGCCAAGTTGATAGCGCAAGTAGTACAGAAACAAAATCGCACAGCTAAAGGAGACGAAGTCCTTGTCGCTCTGCTCGGTGACTGAAACCCAATTCGGGCGAGGACTGGCATTCAGCCAATTTTGGATCCGCGGCCCCTTGTTGCTTACGTAGTAACCGGAGCCGTGCAACTCCGTCGCCATGACGATCGACAACCCCTCGCCCGAGCTAAAGCTGCGATTCCAGCCGTATCCGGTGAAATCCATCAGGACCTCGGCGAGTTCGGCTACGAAAAGAAAACGCGCAAATTCATCCCGCACAGCCGGTTGCGCAGTGTCCAGCACAAAGATTCGCGGGGATTGACTACTGTCGTAGCCATTGTTGCTGGCACCGCCGCCAATCGAGTCGACGTGAACCCAGATTCCATTGGGCGAGCCGGCTCGGAAGTCGGTCTTGAACCACACCTGCAATTGATCCAGGTCGCTTTCGCAGGTTTCAAGAATTGCCTGTGCGCGTGCTAACGCGTCCAGGTCCGTCTCCGACGCGAACGTCACCAAGAATTCCTGCGTGCTACCAGCAATCGGAAACCCATCAAAATATTGATACGACATCGGAACCTCATGTCCTTGAAAAGAGGACTTACTCAGAAGAACCGAATTCGCATTCGTTTCCCTCCACCCATTGATTCGGAATACTCAACATCACGCAGCTGGGTCAACCCCAGTCTAGCGAACGTCCCCCTTGGTCAGGTCGACCGTCGTAACCAGAAATTCGCTCTCGTCTATTTGTCGGTGGAAACGAATGATTTGACCATGGGAGCCGCTCTGATCGGGTGGTGCGACCATCAGGGTCAAAGTGACGACACCTGAATCAAGCGTAATCGTATTCATGACCGTGACCGACTCGGCGAACCGAAACCGGAACTTTGCAAGGTCTAGGTCAGTCGTGATACTGAGCGGCGATATAGGCCGTTTCAATTCCTTCGCATTTGGACCGGGGCCTCCTGTGGCGCCGAGATCGTCGATCTGGAGGTGCACAGTGTCTCCGCGATCTCCTGGAATGCTCGGTGGCTGTGTTATGTCGATTCGGTATCGGGGCCGGTTGAGCCACACTCCCAACCAATCTTCGACGGTGGCAATCGGTTTTGGTACGTAATTGGCCATATCGAGACCCTCCTCTATTTCATCCTTGTTATCGGACATTTGTTGGATGCAATTCGCTGAAGAGAAAAGGGCGCTTGTACGCCTTATGCTCCGCCCGGTACCTCGACTGACTGACGGTGAAGGGCAGCACGACCTATCCGCCGACAGCTCCATGAGTACGATTCCTATCGTCGAAAAAGGTTTCGCAACCAGCTGTGAACATAATTGGCTCCTCGGGTAGAGTGACGCAGGAGGGTGCGGCGCGGCGTAGTTTACAAGAGGCGCTATCGGCGTTTTTCCGGATGAGGCAAAATTGTGCTTGAAGCGCTTATGCTTCAACCTGGCGGCCACAAGTCGAGTCGCTTTCGCCATCTACGCCCTGCAGCTACGGGAGCGCGTGCTCGTGCCCACGCTGCACGCGGCGGTTCCCAACTCGAAGATCGCCTTGGATGGCTCGCCCTTCCTCCTCCAGCAACGAATCGCGCCTTGGGAGCTCCCGAGCGGCGTTGGGCCGTCGGTGAAGCGGCGGGCGGGGCTCAGCTCGTTCGGAGCTGGTGGGGCCAACGCGCACGTGATCGTCGAGGAGTACATCGGCGCCGTGCGGACAGAGCTCCCGTTCTCCGAAGGGCGGTTCATCCTTTCGGCGAAGCGGCCCAATATGCAGGCCGGATCTCTACCGGTGCCGTCTCGTCGAGGAATCGACGCGAATAGGGCCGGCTCGGGGCCATGGCGCCACCAAGGAGTCGCGCAGCCATGAGAATTCGGACCCTGAAGCCCGAGATCTTGCCGTTCCTGCGTGGACTTCCTGAAATGGCGACAGCGTGCATGGAATCTCCGGTGATGGTTGCGACGCCAAGGTATCACACGACACCCCGCCCGCAGGCAGGAGCTCGCCACCCTAGTAACGCGCAGAGGGACGAGGCTTTTCCCCACCTCGCTCCATCCCCAATGAATCCTTTGGGCGCCATTCACAATCAAACGCACGGAGGAAATGCCGATGTCGACGAGAGTGGTCGTTGGAATTCGATCCTCGGGGCGCGTGGCTGGCATCGCGGCGTTCTGTCTGGCCGCGTGCAGCGGCAGCAGTAGTGGGCTCAGCGGAGCCGGCGGCAACACTGGCGCAACGGGCGGGGGAACCCCAGCCGGCTCGGGCGGTATCATTGGCTCGGGCGCGGGCGGCACCAGCACAGGCGCAAGCCGAAGCGAGAAATCAAACCCATAGATTGGCGGGAATAATGACGATGAACTTGGCAGGTTTTGACATCGTCGCGGAGTTGTCGATCGACACGGTGTCCGATTTCGCGAACTCCCAACCCGTTCCGCTCCCTGACGGAACGTCTGTTTACATCTTCGGGGGAAAATTCTCTCTCAACGTTCCGTTGTCGGTCCCAATCCTTGGAAACGGAATGGCCGGCGTATTTTGCCAGGCGTCGCTGGGTAGCGTGCCTGGAACGAGTGCGTGTGCGCTGATTCTCGAGTTCTCGGACGGCGGCCTAACGTTTGGACCGCTGAGCGTGCGGCATGTGGCGGCGACTGCGACGATCGCAGTCAGTGCGGGTATTGTGCCGGATCCCACCAAGAATGCCCCGCCCAACGGCGTTGTTCCGACGATACAGACCGCGTTTGCGGTTGCGAAAGTTAATTTTGATGCGGCAACGGCCAGCGCGATCGACGGAACATTTGGGGCCGGCAAGTCGGCGCTTGTCGCGGCGGCTCTCTCGGATGCTTTGCAGGCGTGGGTGCGGTCTCAGCCGATTCCTCTTGGATCGCGGCTACCGTTCACCGTTGCGCCAGGTCAGGACAGTACATCCCCGACCCAACTTTCGGCAATTCCCGAAATATGCTGGGTCGATCCGTTCACGCTTGGAATATTTGGGTACTACCGGGCGGCTGCGACTGGAGGGAATCTAGGTCAGAAGACAGACAGCGATATTGTCCAGACTGGTCCGGAGTTTGTTTACGTGACCGACGAACTCTTTAGTGTCATACCCGCCAGGCGTGTGGCCGTTCTGATGTCGGCTTCCGGGTTTCACCAAACGGTTGCGTGTCCCATGATCAAGACACAGGTGATTCGTGGACTCGTCTATCAGGAAAAAGAGGACGAGTATATCGCCCAAGTCCGGGCGGAACTGGGCACCCAGTTTTACTCGCAGGAAGCTGGGAAAAGCCTGATCGCATACTTTTCCGACGAGGAGACAAAGCACCCCACGGATTTGCCCGGCGATTTCCAGAGAGCCAAAGACCGCGTGCAGGCCGACGCGGACAACGACATCCGCAATGAAGCTGCAAATCGTTTGAACGCGTGGCTCGACAGTCCCGACGGACAGTTGGCGATTTCGAACAGCGTTCCGCCCTCCTGCGGCAACGGCTCTGTGGAAGCGAATCGCCAACACATGCCGGATCCATTTTCCGATGTCGTGTCAACTCTTCGAGAGCTCGACATCGATCTGCAAGACGGCTACGTGAGCTTCCTGGCGAAAGCCGACGGCAATCTTCCTGTTTGCGGTGGATTTTCGGTCACGCAGACGGCCCAAGTGAAACTCACCGTGGACAGCACGCAAAACAGGGTATTTCCATCGATTCACAACGACCCCACGCAAGTCGACATCAGCGTCAATCCATTTTGTAAGGTCGCGGCGTCGATTCTGGTCGATCTCTTCACGGGCGTAACGTGGGGAACGGCGACGGTTTTTATAGGCGCGGCGATTGCGGAATTGATCGGCCAGAATATCGTGGCCAATATAATTGAGGAAAGGATCCAGGGCGCCAAATCCGGTTTGGGCGCTGTTCCTGTGCCGCTCCCTGCAAACAGCAGGCTACTCGATGTTCAAATTGAACCCATCGGAATCAGGACCGTCGCGCTACTAGGCCGCGATATTGACCACTACAACAATTTTTTACCCGGGCTGAAAGTCGTAGCGACGCAACTCAGCCGAACGCAGTGGGCGCAGGCTTCTAGCGGAACGATGACTGTGCCCGCGGACCCCGCTGGATGCGCCGCAGCCACCTTCAACTATTGCGAACAGAAATATGACACGGCCTTTCGCGTCGCGCTTTCTGCCGTCGATCTTCCGCTGCCGGTTGAGGTGATTTCATGGCAGCTCCAGATCGGAAACTTCTTGTACACATCGCTGGGACCCACGATAAACGACATCAAGCTGCCCGGCCCCTACTGGACGGGGTCGCTGGTGAACATCGCCGCGCCAACCACGACACTCGAAGGCGACATCTGGCACCCGGCGCCGCCACTTGACGGACAGTTCGAGCGAAAAAATGTTCTTGTTCAGGCATCAGGCAGTTCAGCCTCGGGTTGGAGGCTCACATTTTCCGGTGCCGATGGCTGCTTCTACGTTCAGGTTACGGTTACCGCTGAGGATGGCGATGGCAGGACATGGACGGGTTCGACTTTTCTCACGATAAACGGAGAAGCCATTTTTCTCGGTCAGGACTACCAGAATTACAAGGCTGCTTGCGACGCGAAAAAATCCGCGCTTTTGCTTGCGGAATTGGGGAACCTGCGACAGCACGTGATTGTCGGGCACGTCGCTCCCGGCGCACCGGTGGAAGGGCAGCTGGCCGTGGTCAGCGGATCGATTCGGCAAGCAATTCAGGCTCGTGATCGAAACGCGTATACGGCCCTCTATTCGGCGGTACGTTCCCTTGGCCCATCCGTACTTCGAGCGTTTGCTTCTGGCTCGAAGATTGCCGATCCGGGACGAAACTCGCCTCGATAGATACAGGGAAAAACGTCACGCGCTAGCTACGCACAACAGTCGCGTGGTATTCGCAGGGTTCGCGCGTGTGTGGCGCCTCGAGGCGAGCACGGGCATTTTTGGGCTCTCCTGACATCTTCATCGAAGGCCGGGCGTCTTGAAGACAGGGTGAAGGATAACGCCTGAGCAGCAGAGGAAGATGAAGCCAATGAGGGCTTGAGCGTTGTG
>CAZTTW010000339.1:0-4191 GCA_964616265.1 uncultured Myxococcales bacterium
GCTTGGCGAACTCCTCCTGCAGCCAGCCCTTTCGCGCCGCCACCGCCGTCACATCGACCAGACCGATATGCGCGATCCGCTCATTTCCTGGAACATTGGGCGGAAGAGCAGCCGACTTGACTGGATCTTCCGCTGAAGCTCTCCCGACCGAGATCGTAGCTGCCAAGAATGACATCAACACCATCCGGAGCCGCATTTTGGATTTCTTTATCATCTGTAGTTCCTTCGGTTCAGAAAACGTTAGCAATTGGTGTACCAGGCATTACAGGATGCTATTGCCTGTAACCACGCGGACAAGGTGGCTGGCTGCTGCAATTGCAGCAGCCAAGCACCAGCGCTGCCTCGCCCGCAACAGATCGCGCGTTCAATGCACCAGGCTCCCGTAAAGGCGAGCGCACAACGTCGACAGCAAAATCACTGCTAGGCCAAGGACGGCAAAGTCCGTTCCCAGGCCAAACGTGCTTTGTCCCCCTTGCACCATGAGCGCGCGGAGGGCGTCGACTTGGTAGGTGAGCGGATTGATTCGCGCGATCACCTTCAGCCACGTGGGCATGATCGAGATCGGGTAGATGGCATTGCTGGCGAAAAAGAGCGGCATTGTCAGCAGTTGGCCAATCCCCATGAAGCGCTCGCGCGACTTCACCAGACAGGCGATCACAAGCGAGAACGTGGAGAAGGCCATGGCACCAAGCACGACGACCGCCGCAACACCCACCAGGGAGCCCACGCCCCACGCTAGGCGAACCCTGAGGATCCACGCTAAGAGATAGATGAGCACCGACTGCGCCAAGGCGCGTATTCCGGCCGAAATCGCCTTGCCAAGCACCAGGGCAATGCGGGGCGCGGGACTTGCCAGCAGCTTCTGCGTAACGCCGAAGTCGCGCTCCCAAATCACGCCGATGCCATAGAAAATGGCGAGGAACAACACCCCCTGCGCGGCGATCCCTGGGACCAGGAATTCAAGGTAGGAGAGATCTCCCGTCGGCACCGCCCGCAGGCGAGAAAGCACGTTGCCGAAGATGAGCAGCCACAACACGGGCTGCACGGATCGCGTGAGCAAATCCGTCGGATCGCGAAAGAGTTTCACACACTCAATGGCCGCCAGGGCAGAGCATTGCCCAGGCAAACGGGCCAGCCGCTGAAGGCGCCACGCGAAGGCGCCGCCTATTTCGATCGCATCGCTTTGCTGCATGCCCTACCCCAACCGCGCGATGCTGCGCCGGCTCTTGGCGACTTCCCGCAAGCCACCGGAGGATTCCGCTTCGGCCAGGGAATGCGCGGCGAACACATCGTCGAGGGTGGCGCCGGAAATCCCGGTGCCCGCCTTCAATTCCGCGGACGTCCCTACGGCCGAAACCTTGCCTCTGTTCATGATGGCGATTCGGTCGCAGAGCGCGTCGGCCTCTTCCATGAAATGTGTGGTGAGAAGGATGGTCGCGCCGAGCTCACGCACCAGTCGCTGCACTTGCTTCCACACCAGCTGCCGCGCTATCGGGTCGAGGCCGACGGTGGGCTCGTCCAAAAACAGGATCTTCGGCCGATGGATGAGCGCGATGGCAATTTCTAGTCGCCGCACCATACCGCCGGAATAGGTGCGGGCCGCGCGCTTGGCGGCTTCCAGGAGGCCGACAAACGACAGCGCCTCCTGGATGCGCGGCCCGATTTCCTTTCGAGGGATCCCATGCAGCCGGGCGAACAAGCGCAGGTTCTCCTCGGCGGTCAGGCCGCCGTCGGCGGACACCAGCTGCGGAACGTAAGCGATGACTTCCCGCACGCGGGCAGGATCGCGACGAATGTCGAAGCCGGCGACGGTGGCTGTGCCCGAGCTCGGCGGAAGTAGAGTCGTCAACAGCTTGATGAGCGTGGACTTGCCCGCGCCGTTCGGCCCGAGCAGTCCGAAAATCTCGCCCTTGCGAATGCCGAGGTCGACCCCGGCCACCGCCGTCACCTCGCCAAATCCGCGGGTGAGCCCGCGAATGTCCACCATGTCGGCCGCGAGGCTCTTCTGCGTAAGCAGATCGGCGCCGCCCGAACCCGTATTCGTCAACGTCATTTCGCTGGAATCCCGAAGTCCAGCCTACGCCAGCATCTCGAGGAAGGTCTTGACCTTGGTGATCTGCTCCTCGGTGGGCGGTACGTCGTGCACCGTCGTTTCGAGAGCAACCAGCGGAACGCCGCGCTTCTTGAAGTAGTCGCGTTCGAGGCCCTGCACCACGGAGCCGTAGGGACACCCGGTAACGAAGGCCGAAATAATGCCCTTGGCCTTGGTCTCCTCGACCAGCTCCTCCACGCGCACCCGTCGGTAGGTGGCTGACGCGCCGGCGCCCTCGCCCAGCTCGCCCTTGACCTGTGCGGCGAACAGATATTCGGCAATGGCTCGCAACGGAGGAATGTCCTCGCGAAAATCAGCGGTGGAGATCTGCACCCACCCAAGGATGACCCCGTTCGATTCCTCGATGGCCTGCAAGAGAGCAAGCCCGCCCACCGGACCGCCGATAAGACCCGCAAGCACGAGTGGAATGTACGGACGATCCACCGGATGCTTTGCCGCCTCTTCCAACTCGGCTGTCAGCGTTTCGAGCACACCAAGGAAAGCACCGGGATCCCCGAAGTAGTGGATCGAGCCCACCAGGACTTGCAACATGGGTATGCTCGGCAGGTAGAACGGCGCTGCCAGGCGCAACTGCAGGATCCGGCGAATCTTCGCGTTCACCTGGTTTTTGATGCGGATCTCCTCACGAAGGCGCTCTTCATCCGCCGGCCCGCCCGACAACCAGACAGCGGTCTTCTCCAACTCTCGCACCAATAAATCCACCAGATCCTCGCGCCGCTCGGATGGCTTGAATGCGGTGAGCGCGTCGATCCAGTGGATGTCGAAGCCGTCGCGCTGGGCATGCTCGACGGCATTGGCGATAGGCTCGCACGTGGATCCGAACAAGAGAATGCGCTTGATCGGGCCGTCTTTCTTGAGGTGCAGCCGGCCGACCATCGCCTTGATCATCGAACAGAACTCGGCCGGGATCTGGTGAAAGTCCTCGGCAATGGACTCGGCATGCAGACTGTCCTCGCGCCACAGCTCGTTGATGCCCACTGGAATGACTCCGCAAGCGCGCACAAGCGGCGCCTCCCACGAGGCCCCGCCCCAGACTGCCTGCTTGCCCTCCTCGCGAACCTGCCGCTCGATTTCGTGAAAATTGTAGCCCTTCGCCAGCGCGGCCAAGGCCGCAATACCTGTCGACGGCGCTTTGGCCGAACAGGACTTTCTCTTCTTGCAGACATTTTCTTCGCTCATGGTCCATTACCCCTGTTGAGATTCCGCGATTACTTCGAACAACGTCTTTGGGCGACCGTGCCGCCCGATGGTCCACTTTTCCTGGCTCAGTACCCGAAAACGCCCTGCCAGTGCTTCGTCCAGCTTGCGAGGCGTAAATACTTGCTTGCCCACGCCCTCTTGATCGACGCGCGCCCAAGACTCGGACTCCGCCCCGCGGCCGTCGGGCACAGCATCGACCCGAAAGGCGAACAGGCCTGCCGGCTCAAGCAACCGGTGGATCGCCGCGAACGATGCCAGCGTCTCCGCCCGACCGAAGTAGTGGAGCGTAAGGTTCGCGACCACGGCCGCAAAACGAAGGTCGATCCGGCCAAGATCGCGGATGTCCATCACCTGGTGGTGTGCCGCTGGATTGCGCACCCGTGACAGCTCCACCGCCTCGGCCGAGCGGTCGAAGGCCGTGACGTCGAAACCCCAGCCGAGCAGGACTTCGGTATCACGCCCTTCCCCGCATCCGATGTCCAAGGCCCGCCCCTTGCGCGCCACGAATTCGGGGCGCCAACGGGCGAGCCATGGATCGTAGTCATCGACAAGACGACGTCCGCTTCGGTAGCGGCGCTCCCAAATAGCCGCTTCGGCCTCCGACAAGGCAGCTACTCCGCCAGCATCTCGATGAATGCCTTGACGCGCGTGACCTGCTCTTCGGTGGGCGGCTCTTGGGCGTGCACGCTGTGCTCCAGCCCCACGAGAGGAACGCCCTTCTTCTTGAAGTATTGGCGCTCCAACCCTTGCACCACGCTGCCGTAAGGGCACCCGGTCACGAACGACGAGACGATGCCGCGAGCATTGGTCTTGTCCACCAGCTCCTCGACGCGCCGCTTGCGTAGTTGAGCCGACGCTCCGGCGCCCTCGCCCAGCTC
>CAZTTW010000339.1:4291-5626 GCA_964616265.1 uncultured Myxococcales bacterium
CTCGTTGATGAGGAAGTCCACAAGCTCGGTGCGCCGCTCGCCCTCTTTGAAGGCGGTGGCAGCGTCGATGCAGTGAACGTCGTAGCCATCACGATGGGCATGGTCAAGCACCATGCTGATGGGCTCGCACGTCGAGCCGAAATAGAGAATGCGCTTGATGGCGCTATCCTTGCTCAGATGCAGGCGGCCGATCATGGCCTTGATCATCGAGCAGAACTCCGCCGGAATCTGGTGGTGGTTCTCCGCGACCTCCTCGGCCTTCAGGCTGTCATCCTTCCACAGCTCCGCGAAGCCGACGGGGATGGTATCGCACGCTCGGATAAGCGGCGCCTCCCAAGAGTTTCCGCCCCAGATCACGCTTTTCCCCTCGCGTGCCCACTGTTCGACACGTTCGAGCGAGTAGCCCTTCTGCAGGTCGGACAGGGCTTTCACGTACTTCGAGTCGGCGCCGGTGGCCGGCGCACCATTGCCAGGACTGCTTCCATTCTTCTTCACTGGCGTCGTCTTAGGCATGGAGCTGCTCCCTCGTGTGATTCGATTGTTTTTCCCTGAGCACTTCGATGAACGCCTCGATGCGGGTCTTGATCTGTCCGTGGTCGCTTTCCGAGTAGTCGCTCGACAGCTCGAGCACCGGCAGCTTCTGGTTGCGGAACTCGTCCGTGAATTCCTTCTTGCTCACGCCGTAGCAGGCGCAGAACTTGAGGTACGAGTAGATCACACCGTCGACAGCGTAGTCGCGTGCCAGTCGCCCCGAGAATTCCACACCGTCGGAAAGCGGCTTCATGCGCGCACACGGTGCCTGATCCAAGTAGCCGTTGGCCAACGCCCGGTACGGCTCATCGGTTTCACTGATCGCATGGTAGAAGGGCCGTACGCCCGCGCAGTGGTCCTCGATGACCACCCGAGCATCGAGCTCGTTTTCAATGATGTCGAGCAAACGACGGTCGCCGTCCGCGATGATGCTGCCCGACACCATCAGTCGCAGCGGCCGAGCTTTTCCGCGCGGCTTCGCTTGCAGATGCGCGAGCACCTTTTCCAGCGCTGGAATGAGCTTATCGCTCGGTAAGTAGTAGTAGCCGAGCGTTATGTCGAGGAATTGCGCCCCGGTCAACACGGGCCGTTCGTCCTTGCGCAGATCCGAAATCTGTTTGAGTAGCCGCCGCGCGCGGTTGTAGATGGTGATTTGCCGCTGGATCTCCTCTTGGGCGATGGGCTTGCCGGTCAACTCCTCCAGGTCGTTCTTGAAGTTGATGATCTCGAGCCGAAAGAAATCTCGCGCATCCTGACTGGGTCGCAGCTTCGGCAGGTTGAGGAGCTTCGTGGGGACGAATTGCT
>CAZTTW010000340.1:0-5620 GCA_964616265.1 uncultured Myxococcales bacterium
ATCTCAGCGTGCCCGTGGCTCACTTCGCGCTCGATGCCGACGATGACCTGCACGGCCTCCAAGACGTGGTCGTGAAGGAGCAGCCACCGCGGGCTTTCCGGAATGTGATGCCGGATGAACCAGACCGCGATACCGATAATCGCGCCAAGCCCAAAGATGACTCGCCAGCCGATGGCGTGAGGCACGACATTCGGGTTGAGCAGCAGCAACGATGCGGCAGCACCCAGCGCCGTGCCCAGCCAGTAGGTGCTGTTGATCGCCAGATCGGCCCGGCCGCGAACCCGCGCCGGCAAGAGCTCGTCGATGGTCGAGTTGACCGCCGAATATTCGCCGCCGATGCCCGCGCCGGTCACCAAGCGACAGAAAGCGAAGCTGGCAAAGTTCCAGGCGAACGCCGTCGCCAGCGTCGCGCTCAAGTAAAACACCAGCGTCACCAAGAACAAGCGCTTGCGGCCGAGCAGATCGGTCAATCGGCCGAACACTAGCGCGCCGACAATGGCGCCCGCCAGGTAGAAGCTGGCGCTGGCGCCGATCTGCGTGTCGGTTAGGCCCAGCGTGTACGCCTCTTTGAGCACGGGTGCCACCGCACCCACCAGGGTCACCTCGAGTCCATCGAGCATCCAGGTAATGCCAAGAGCGATGACAACGCGCCAATGCCACAGGGACCACGGCAGACGATCCAGCCGGGCAGGAATATCGGTTTGAATGCGCTTGACCGGCGCCGAGAGCATAGCGAAAGCTAGGCACGAATGGCAGCAACCGCCCACAAACGCAAAGACGCCACACCCTGGCTGGCCAGCGGTGCGGCGTCCCTTGCTACGTGCGCTATCGGGGTCGAGGCTACTTGATAGGGAAGTAACCCACCTTGCTGACGATCTCCTGGCCTTCCGGTGACAGAACCCAGTCGATGAAGGCCTTCATCTCGCCTGTCGGCTTATTACGAACGTAAAAGTAAAGCGGTCGCGAAAGCGGATAGCTACCGTCCTGAACATGCGTCAAGTCGGGCGACACGGCGGGACTGGTGGGCTCCTTCTTGACGTTCAGCACGCGGATCCCCTTGGCGTAGGCAGCGCCGCCGTAACCGATGCTGTTCTTCTCCTTGGACACGGCGTTCACCACAGCCGCCGTTCCCGGCATGCTCTGCGCGCGCGGGGAGTAGTCGGCGTTCTTGAGCACGTGCTCTTTGAAAAAGACGTAGGTTCCCGAGCTGTTCTCGCGCGAGTAGAGAATGATTTTGGCGTCTTTTCCGCCTACTTCCTTCCAGTTGGTGATCTTGCCGGTGAAGATCAAGCGCAACTGCTCCATATCCAGTTCCTTCACCGGATTGGCGGCATTCACGTAAACCGAGAGACCGTCGCGCGCTACGGGAATCTCTACCCCCGTGGTTTGGTAGCGCTCCTTCAGATTGTTCTTTTCAGCGTCGCTCATCGGACGCGAGGCTTCGCAGATGTCGGTCGTCCCGTTGATGAGAGCGCTGATACCCGTCCCCGAGCCACCGCCGGTGACCTGAATCGTCGTCGAAGGGGCCTTCACCATATACTGCTCGGCCCATCGCTGGCCCAGCAAGACCATAGTATCCGATCCCTTTACGGTAATCGGCCCGGCCACCGCGACCGTCGAGGTGGCAACTGCCGTCGCGAAACAGATGGCTCCCAAAGAGATTCTCATGCGTCGTCCTTCCTTGATGTGAATTTGCCCGGTCATGGCTAGTTCCGCCGAGCCGTGGGCTAGCCTGCACGGCCCACATGGCAGCAATGTGACAGCGGAGAAACTTTTCTGGCCCGCGAAGCTCCACTGCAAGGAGCGCTAGCGGCAGCCCAGCCGCACGCCTAATTTCCCGCGACGCGTGACAATTGTCTTGCCGAACGCCGTCTCGATGTTACGTAATCATTCACGGGACGTGGGCTCGCGCGCGAAAATATTTCTGGTGACACTCGCCCTCATCGTCGTCTCGTTGGGAGTAGCGGAGCTTTACCTTCTTCCGTCGGTCGAACGAAACCTCACCGATCGGATCCGTGAGGATCTGAACGTGCGACTTCAGTTGGTAGCCGAACGTGCCGCCACCGCCCTAAACTCGAGCGACCCCAACCCCGACTGGCAGACTTTGGCGAGCAGGCTGGGCGAAATCGCTCATGCACGCGTGACCTTTATCGAAGAAGGCGGGCGTGTCGTCGGCGATTCGGATGTAGACGCGACCCACCTGCCAACCCTTGAAAATCACCGCCAGCGTCCCGAGGTCGCCGCAGCCTTTGCCGGCACCGCAACGGACAACATCCGGTATTCCGCCACGACACAACAGCGCATGCTCTATGCGGCCACCCGGTTGCCAGGCGCCATCCCCATGGTCGCGCGGGTAAGCCTGCCCCTGTCTTGGGTCGATCGCGTGAAAGGCGACACCCGTGCCGGGCTTTTGGGCGGCGCCTTGGTTGCCCTCTTGGCGGCAACCTTGATGTCGTCGGCAGCGGCCATTCTGCTGTCGCGCGGGTTGCGCGAGCTGACCACCGTCGCCCGCCGCATGGCCGCTGGCGATCTCGATGCACGCAGTCGCATCGATTCCAGCGACGAAATTGGCCAGCTTGGCTGGACCCTCGACCATCTGGCGAACAACCTTTCGCGCTCGGTGCGCGAGCTGCGCGATGATCGCGACCTTTTGGGGCGCATCCTCGAATCCATGCGCGAAGGCGTCTTGGTCATGGACGGCGAGCACCGCATCCTGCTCGCCAATCCGTCGCTGCGCGAGATGCTGCTGCTCGACTCGGACGTGACCGGACGCTCGACCATCGAGGTCATTCGCAACGCCGAGCTGCAATCCATCGTCGAGAAGGCCATCGGCAGCACCGAGCCGGTGATGGGCGAGATCGAGCTTGGCGGTATCAAACCGCGCCGCCTGCTCGTGCACGCCGCGCGCCTCTCGGGCGAACCGCGCGCGCTGGTTCTGGTCCTGTTCGACGTCACCGAAATGCGCCGACTCGAAACCGTCCGCCGCGATTTCGTCGCCAACGTCTCGCACGAGCTGCGCACGCCCGTCGCTTCCGTTCGCTCGGCAGCGGAGACGCTGCGCATGGCGCTCGACAAGGATCCGAAGGCGGCCATACAGTTCCTCGACATCATCGAGCGCAACGGGCGGCGGCTGGGTGAGCTCATCAACGATCTGCTGGATTTGTCGCGCATCGAAGCCAGGGAATTCCGACTGAAGGCGGAGCCCAGCCAGCTGCAGCAGCTTTGCGAGAAGGCCGTGCTGGCCTTTGCCGGACGCGCCGCCACGCGGTCGATGCAGATCAGCGTCGATATTCCTCGGGAGTTCCCGTTGGCGCTCGTGGATCAGGTTGCGTTCGAGCGCATCCTCACCAACCTGATCGACAACGCACTCAAATACTGCTCGGATGGTGCCCGCATTCGCGTTACCGCCGCGGAAGCTGACGGCAAACTTCAAGTCAGCGTGTCGGACAACGGGCCCGGCATCTAGCTGCAGCATCAGCCTCGCCTCTTCGAGCGCTTCTACCGCGTCGACACCGGCCGCTCACGCGACATGGGCGGCACCGGACTGGGCCTTTCCATCGTCAAGCATTTGGTCGAAGCGATGGACGGCGAGGTGCGCGTCAAGAGCGATTTCGGCAGAGGCTCGACATTCTCGTTTACCGTCGCCCGCGCTTAGGCCGGGGGCCTCCTGGGGCGGCGGGTCGTCACAGAACTGTCACCAAGGCGAGCCACCGTCGCCACGTTCACCTGACACGATTCTCGACGTATGAACGGTCACGACATCGAGCCCTCCCGCTTCGCCAGCGGTGCGTCGTTGTTCTCCGAGGCTGCAACCGATGCCGATCCCGAGGGATCGGCGAAGCCCGTCCAACTGACTTTGCGCAGCTCTCAATCGTCGTCCCGCAAACGTACCTTGGAGCGCCACCGGCCGGCCCTTTCCGAGCGACTGACAGAGATGCTCATTCACGTCCTTGCGTACTCGGCCGTCGCGGCGATGGTGCTGATTCTCATCTTCATCGCGAAAGAGGCGTGGCCTCTGCTAACCAGCTCGGCCATTCATCGCGAAGTCACGCTGGCAAAAATGTGGTTCGCGCAGCAATGGCCCGGCTACGATGCGCCCGAACACGTTTGGCAGCCGGTCTCGGAGGTGCCCAAGTTCGGCGTATGGCCGCTCATCGTGGGTACCGTCAAAGTGACGGTCATCTCGATGCTGGTGGCAGTCCCGCTCGCGATTAGCGCCGCGGTGTATGTTTCGCAATACGCGAGCCGCCGGACGCGCGAGATCGTCAAGCCCGCCATCGAGTTTCTAGCCGGCATTCCCTCGGTCGTACTCGGCTTCTTCGCCCTCATGGTCATGGCATCGTGGTTCCAGGACTTCTTCGGCTTCGACTCCCGCCTCAATGCCCTGGTCGCTGGCGTGGCACTTTCCATCGCAGTCATCCCCGTGGTCTTCACCGTTTGCGAAGAAGCGCTGGGCGCCGTCCCGCGCAGCTACGTGGAGGCATCGGCAGCCCTCGGCGCCGCGCGCTGGCAGACCATTCTGCGAGTGATATTACCAGCGGCAGCCCCCGGCATCGCAGCCAGTATCGCGCTCGGACTGGGCCGCGCGTTCGGCGAAACCATGATCGTTCTCATGGCCTCCGGCAACGCCGCGCTTCTTTCCGCCAATCCGGCCGAATCGGTGCGCACGCTATCGGCCACCATCGCCGCCGAATTGGCAGAGGTCGTCTTCGGTGGGCCACACTACACGGTTCTGTTTGCGCTGGCCGTGCTGCTCTTCGTGGTCACCTTCGGTATCAATTTCGTGGGCGATCAGACTATCTCGCGCATGAAGCGCCGCATGGGAGTTTCCTCGTGAGCACCTCCCTCAATCCGCGGCGCTGGCCGCATTTGGGTGATGTACTGCTGTGGTTGGCCACCGGGCTTGCGACCATCGTCGTTCTAACGTTGCTGGTGATCATCGTCGGCGACGTGGTTCGCAACGGCGCCCGCGGCCTGACGCTGACCTTCCTTACGCAAGCGCCTAAAGATGGAATGACGGCGGGAGGCATTTTTCCGGCCATCTTCGGCACCGTCGCATTGGTGCTCCTGATGACCGTGGCCGCCCTACCCGCAGGCGTCGCAACCGCAATCTACTTGCATGAATACGCGCGTCCCGACGGACTCGGCACGCGCATCGTTCGCGTCGCGGTCAACAACCTCGCCGGCGTTCCGTCGATTGTCTTCGGGCTGTTCGGTCTCGGCTTTTTCGTGCAGTTCCTGGGCGGCGGCATCGACAAGGTTTTCTACGGCGGCGCCAAGGTGTTTGGCCAGCCGGCGCTGCTTTGGGCGGCGCTCACCATGGCTGTACTCACCCTTCCCGTGGTCATCGTCGCCACGGAGGAGGCGCTGTCGAACGTGTCGGGGGACGTACGGCTCGCCTCCGCCGCGCTCGGCGCGACCAAATTCCAGACCATCACGCGCGTCGTGTTGCCCCAGGCCGTCCCCGGCATCTTGACCGGCGCCATTTTGGCCGTGAGCCGTGGCGCCGGCGAAGTCGCGCCCATCTTGTTCACCGGAGCCGCCTACTTTCTGCCCAAGCTGCCGCATTCGCTGCACGACCAGTTCATGCAGCTCGGCTACCACGTCTACGTGCTCGCCA
>CAZTTW010000341.1:0-5601 GCA_964616265.1 uncultured Myxococcales bacterium
AGATCGAGAGCTCGAGCATCTTCGGGTCGACCATGATGAAGCGAACCTCTTCGGCCGTGGCCGAATAGAGGATACTGGTGATCATCCCGTTGACCGCGACGGACTTGCCAGAGCCGGTGGTGCCAGCGACCAGCAAGTGCGGCATCTTGGACAAGTTCACGCTGACCGGCGCGCCCTTGGTGTCTTTGCCGAGGCAGATCTGCAGTTTCGAGGCCGACTTGCGGAAGCTGTCGTCTTCGAGAATCTCCTTCAAATAGACGGTCTCGCGCTTCTTGTTGGGAATTTCGATGCCGACCACGGCCTTGCCCGGGATGGGCGCCACGATGCGCACCGACTGTGCTTCGAGTGCCATGGCCAAATCGTTTTCGAGCTGGACGATCTTGCCGGTGCGGGTTCCCGGCGCCGGTGCGAACTCGAAGGTGACGATGACCGGACCCATCTGAATGGCGGTGACCTTGCCACGCACGCCGTAGTTGCCGAGGGCCTGCTCCAGACGCTCGGCCATCGCACGCAACGTGATCTCGTCGGTCTCCACGCCCTTCGGCGGGATGTATTCCAGCAGGTCGGGCGACGGCAACTGGAAGGCACCTTCGGACAAGCGAATGAAGCCAGGGCCTTCTTCCTTCTCTTCGGGCGCCGGCTTCTCGACGGGGCGCACGACGGGCGGAACGATGAGCGGCCCGGGCCTGCCCCAGGAAGGATCGGGAGCCGCGGCATTGGCCTCGGTCGGTCCATCGTCGAGGGCGCTGGTGACCGGTGCGATGATGGCGATGGCCGGTGCAGCTTCGGCTTGCTTCTCTTCCCTGGCCTTCGTGCCGGCCACCTCGGCCATGGCGGCACACTCGACGGCCGCGACCTCGGCGACGACGGCAGCGACCGCACGACGCTCCTCGTTTTCCACCGGGGCGTCGTTGCCGGCAGACAACGGCTCGTCGATGCTGGCCATGGCTTGCGCGGTCTCGGCAGCCTCGGTTTCGGCAGCGGCCGAAAGAGACTCGGCGAGCGCCGCCGACGGAATCGGCTGATGAATGGGACACGACTCATCGACATCGTCCCGAGCCGCCTCGATGCCCGGGCTGTCTTGCGACGTCGCCATGGCGTCGAGGGCGTCGAGATCGGCTGAATCCTGCTCGGTCTCTGCCGGTTCTTCAGCTGCGGATTTTTCCGGGAACATAGCCACGACGACGCGGCCAAGCGCGCGCCCCGCCGAGACGGCGGCGCGACCGACGACACCCGCACTGAAACGCGCTGCCCGAGTCACGTGACGGCCGGCCCATGCCAGGGAATCGAGGACCTCGACCACGCGAATGTCCGTGAGAAGAAGAATCGCCGTGCAAAGAAAGATGGTCCCGGCCAAGGCCGCGCCCACGCCACCGATGAAGCTGGCCAGGATTTGACCGACGTATTGACCAAACAATCCGCCCGGTCCGTGCAGCAGAACTTTTCCGTCGGAAAACGGCAAGTGACACAGCACCGCCACCGACGAGACCAACGACAGGAACCCTATCGCTTCGGCAAAGCTCGCGATGAGCGGCTTGGCACGGCACAAGCGCACCGCCACTACCAAGCTGGCCCCCATAAGAAGATACGAGGCAACCCCCGCCAGCGAATAGATCAGTGCCGCGGTCGCCGCTCCGCCTGGTCCCATCAGACGGCTGTTGCCGGCTTGCATGGAAATCACCGAAACCAGCGAAAAGAGTCCGATCCCGAGAAGTCCAATGCCGAGAATCTCCCGGCGTCGGCCGCTTCCTACTCCCTTGCTCTTGGATGTGCCCATAATGTCCCTGGTGTGTGTCGGAGTATGTGTCTGTCTTACTACCTATACCTACATCACCACCGTAGCCGTAGCCGCAGAACCGTCAAGTTTTCGGCCAAACGCCGACAACGCGATGCGCGCGCTAAACTGAACGATGCGCTGGCGGCAGGGGAAAGGAGATCGCGAACTGCGTTCCGCGACCGGGTTCACTCTCCACGTCGATGTGGCCGCCGTGCCGCTCGATGATGCCGTGCACGATCGAGAGCCCGAGACCCGATCCTTCGCCGACGTCCTTCGTCGTGAAAAACGGATCGAAGATGTGCGGCAGGACGTCCTTGGGAATGCCGGGACCGTCATCGGCGACGGTCAGCAGAACGCGCGCGTCTTGGTTCTGCGCGATCACCCGGATGGTCCCGTCGCGATCTCCGATGGCCTGGGCCGCATTGGTGAGCAAGTTCATGAGCACCTGGTCGACTTGGCCGGGAAATCCACGAATCGTAGCGTTCGGCTCGATCTCTTTGACGACCTTGACCTTGCGCAATCGGTGCTGGAGCAGCCCCAGCGTCTCGTCCACGCTGCGAGCGAGGTTGACCTCGCGCTGAACGGAGTCGTCGCCTCGCGCATAGCCATGCAGGGCCTGCACGATGGCCTTGGTGCGCGCGGCGCCGCGCTGAACGACCGCCAAAATCTCCTCGGCCTCTTTCGCAATCTCGGCGGGAGGGCCGCCTTCGCCGGCGCCGATTCGCTTGACCGCCTCTTCGAGCGGCCCGAGCGAATTGATGACCGCGTTGACCGGGTTGTTGATCTCGTGGGCGATGCCAGCGACCAAGCGGCCCATCGACGCCAGCTTCTCGCTGCGTACGAGGTTGTCCTGCGCTCGACGGAGCTTGTCCATCGCCTCGTGCAATTCCGCGTTTCGCTCTTCGAGAGCTTCCGTCCGTCGGCGCACCTCGCGTTCCAAGTCGACGTTGATGGATTCGGTCGAGCGCAAGCGATCGCGCAGCGATCGGCGCATTTCTTCGAAGATCATCGCAAGTCGGCCGATCTCGTCCGCTTCGCCCCACGGCGGAACGGGCCTCGCCAGTTGTCCGCTGGCCATGTCGCTTGATCGCTCCTCCAGAGCACGCAACGGCGCCACGACATCGCGGATGGCGAGCGCAACGACGCCCGCGCTGATAGCCAGTGCGACCGCCAGGACAAGACCGCCGCATGTAACGTTGGCCCGAATCGTCAGCCAAACGAATGAGCACGCCGTCAGCAGCACTGCCGCGAGGCTGCCGCCGAGCTTCGCGTGCAGGCCAAAGGGCGCCCGCACCTGCTCCAGCGGAAGAGCATGCCGCGACCCCAGGTGCTGAAGGAACGGCCGCAAAATACTCTGCAGCAAGAAAGTCTGATAGATCGTGGCCAAGAGCGACACGAGCAACGCGACCAAGAGCAGGCGCCCGGCCGTGACCAAATCCACGGCAGAGGTGACGCCCAGATACGCGACCGCACCGAGCGCCGCGAGCAAAAACGCCACCGACTGGACCATAGCCAACGAATACGGCGTTGTCTGCGCGGCGACGAAGGCAGCGATCGCGGCCGGATCATCACGCGACGGTCCCTTGCCGCCCTTGGCGCGCAACGCCAGATCGAAGTAGTGCTCGATGGGCTGGGTTCGGCGCACGAGTAACCGCCACCAGGCAAACGCCCCGACCACCAACACAGGCCACAGCGCAAACATGCCCGTCGTCAGGACAGCGGCCGAGCCGCTCGCCAGCGTCGTGGCGAAAAGGCCAAGGGCCGTCTGCCACAGGCCAAGCAGTGCCACGCCGACGGCGAGCAGCGCCCCTCGATAGCGGTCGGAGAACATCCGAATGCCCTGCAGATTCGGCAACAGGATGGGCCGAGTGGGCGCCAAGATGATCTCGAGCGCCAGGGTACGAATGGCGGCCAGCCCCGCCGAGGTCAGCACCACTAGCTGAACCAGCGCCAATCCCGAGAGGAGATCACGCTGCCCACTCATGACCGCGCGAGCGGGCAGCACGGTGGCCGCCAGCGCCCAGCCAAGCACGTGCACGAGGGCCACGTCGCGCGGAGCCCTGGCCAAGGCAACGCGCGCCGTCTCCGCTTCCGCCGACTTCGGCTTGCCACCCAGTCGCACCGCCGCCACCAACTGCAGCAGCGGCCGCAGTTGCAAAGCCATGCGCAGCCCCGCCGCTAGCCAAGTGGCGAGTACGAGCGGCAACACGACTTTGAGTCCGAGCAAGCCCCACGGCAGATTCCGCAGCCACAAAAACAGAGGCAAAGCACAACAAATCAGCTCGCTAGCATCGAGAACGAGCCCGACGACGAGGAGCTGGCGCCCGAACCGTGGCAAGCTTGCGCCCTGTCCGCTCTGTGACATGGTTGGCATTGTAGCGGAGATGCTGGACAAAGCGTCGCCGAGCTTGCACCCTACGAAAATCCATGAGCTGGGAAACCATCCGCAACCTCATCCACGACGAGTGGGCCATTCTGCTGCTGCTGCTCGCGTGGTCGGTGGCAGGCCTGTCGGTCATCTGCGAACGCATCTACTCGCTGTGGGGCGTGCTGCCGAAGTCGGAGGCATTCAAGAACCGCGTGATCGAGGCCGTTGAAAAAGGCGATCTGGCGAAAGCCGCCGCCCTCTGCGAGACCGCGAGCGATCCGCTGGGCGAGGTTTTCGGTCGCGGCCTGCGCGTCTTTGCTAAGACACCTCAGAAGACCACCGAGGCCGTGAACTCGCAGCGAACCGTCGCGCTGGCCGGATTCCGTCGCTATCTGTGGGCTCTCGGCACCGTCGGCTCTTCCGCACCGTTCGTCGGGTTGTTCGGCACCGTGGTCGGTATCCTCAAAGCATTTCAGTCCATGTCCCAGGCGGGTACCGGCGGCTTCAAGGTCGTGTCCCAGGGCATCGCCGCCGCACTCGTCGCCACCGCTGCCGGTCTGCTCGTCGCGATCTACGCCATCATCGCCTACAACTACTTCGTCGCGAAGGTCGGCGGCATCGGCGTGCAGTACAAAGTCTTCTGCGAGGAATTCCTCCTCGCGCTGGGTGAGCTGGGCAGGAATCGAGACGTGCCTGCTGCGACGGCACCGTCTCCAACTGCCGGCAAAGCCCCGCCCTCGTGAGCAAACCGCCATGTCGATGAGCGTACAAATCGACGATCCCAGCGCCGAGCCCGACGCCGAGGGCGAAGGCAGGGAATCCATCGTCGCAGAAATCAACATCACGCCACTGACCGACGTTTTTCTCGTGTTGCTCATCATCTTTATGGTGACGTCGACCGCGATCGTCGAGTCGGAAGTGGCCTCGCGCACGGGCGTCAAGGTCGCCTTGCCGAAGGCAAACGCAGCCGGCGCCGTGACGAAGCGGCGAACCGATCCGGTCCTGACGGTCACAAAAAACAACGAGCTCTTCCTCTTCAATCGCAAGATCGATCCCGCCCATCTCGAGGAAGAGATTCACAAAGCGCTCACCGAAGTGGACTCGGAGACGCTGCTCTTGAGAGGCGACAAGAGTGTCTTTCTGGGCGCAGCGGTCGACTTGATGGCCGTGGCCAAGAGAGCGGGCGCCAAGAACATCGCCATCCTCACCCAGTCCGAGCAAAAGTAGTGAGGCGTTTTGCACCACCATGGGCAGGTCTGCCGCAAAACTGCCCCACACACAAGCCGGCGAGGCAACTGGAGAAGTGACAACTCGGCTCAACCATTGAATATCTTGCGTGTGAGACGCCTGGCACATACGCTGCAAAGGCCGGACACACGGACCGACCTGGTCCTCCCGGACAACGAAACACAAGGAGATCTCCAATGAAGCTGACTCGCGTTATCCTCCTCGCCCT
>CAZTTW010000342.1:0-4232 GCA_964616265.1 uncultured Myxococcales bacterium
CGATTGCATTCTTTTGCCTGAGCGCCACCGCATGCTTTCGAACCCTCGATGTCGCCAAGGTCAAGTGCAACAGCGATGTGACCTGTCCGGATCAGTACACGTGCATGAAAGATCCAAGCAAGCCCTCAGGCATCTGTGTTCGACGAGGTACCGACGGAGGCGCTGACGTCCCGCTCTCGTCGGGCGAAGGTGGTAAGAATGGGTTGGACGGATCTGGATTTGGTGGAGGCGGTTCAGGAGGGGAAACGACCTCCTCGGACGGCGCCCCGATTGCCTCGGGAGGTGCCGGCGGCTCGACAGATTTCGGAACAGGCGGCACCACCTCTGGCGACTGCACTCCCGGAGCCACACGTTGTTCCACGACCAACGGCGTGCAGACGTGTGACTCGAATGGAACCTGGGGGGCAGTGCTCCCGTGCGGGAATCAAGCCTGCGTCAGCGGCGCGTGCGCCGGTTCGTGTTCGCCGGGGAGCACTCAGTGCTCCGCAGATGCAGGCGGCGTTCAGACGTGTGGTGCGGATGGGACCTGGGGCGCGGCGTCCGCTTGTACGAACCAAGCCTGCGTGAACGGCTCGTGCTCCGGTGCGTGCTCGCCGGGAAGCACTCAATGTTCCGCAGATAACGGCGTTCAAACGTGCAGCCCCAATGGCGCCTGGAGCGCCGCAGTTTCGTGTGGCAGCGCCACCTGCAAGAACGGCTCGTGCGCGGGCTCGTGTGCTTCGGGAGCGACTCATTGCTCAGGCAACGGTGTTCAGACGTGCGCCGCGGACGGAACTTGGGGAGCGGCCAAAGCTTGCACGAATCAGGCTTGTGTGAACGGCGCATGCGCGGGCACCTGCACGCCAGGCGCAACCCAATGCTCCGACAACGGCGTGCAAACTTGCGACACGACAGGAACATGGGGGACTGCAAGTGCGTGCACCGGCCGCGCCTGCGCGAATGGCGCGTGCACCGGAGTCTGCTCGCCAGGGGCGACACAGTGTTCAGGTAACGCCGTCCAAACCTGCGACTTGAAGGGAACCTGGGGGGCCGCCAAGGCCTGCTCAGCTCAGGCGTGCGTCAGCGGAGCCTGCGTTGGAGTCTGCGCGCCCGGCGACGCGAAATGCTCCGGCAGCGGCACGCAGACATGCGATGCGACCGGTGCGTGGGGAACCGTCAGTCCTTGTTCGGGTCAGGCATGCGTCAACGGCTCGTGCGGTGGAGTCTGCGCGCCCGGCGCGACGAAGTGCTCGGGCAACGGCGTACAGACATGCGATGCGACCGGAACCTGGGGAGCTGCGAAGGCTTGCTCAGCCCAGGCGTGCGTCAGCGGCGCGTGCACGGGGACCTGTGCACCGGGCGATGTAAAGTGCTCCGGCAACGGCGTGCAGACTTGCGACGCGACCGGTACGTGGGGGGCCGCTGTATCCTGCGGCACGGCCACGTGCGTGTCAGGCGCGTGCGCGGGCGTTTGCACTGCGGGGAGCACGCTTTGCTCGGGCAACGGCGTTCAGACGTGCGGCGCCTCCGGAACATGGGGGACACCCGTCGCTTGTACGAACCAGGCGTGCGTGAACGGTGCATGCACCGGCACGTGCTCTCCTGGCGTCAAACAGTGCTCGGGCAACGGCGTTCAGACGTGCAGCGCCTCCGGAACGTGGGGGACAGCAGCCGACTGTACGGGCCAGGCGTGCGTGAACGGGGCATGCACCGGCGTTTGCTCTCCTGATGCTACACAGTGTTCGAATAATGGCGTTCAGACATGCAGTGCCTCCGGAACGTGGGGGACGGCTGCACCTTGCACGAACAAGGCATGCGTAAGTGGAGCCTGCGTCGGCGTCTGCGCTCCGAACACCACAAACTGTTCGGGAACCACGCCGCAAACCTGTAGCAGTACAGGGACGTGGAACAATGGAAATGTCACCGCGGGAGTGTGCGGTGCTGTTTGCAATCCGGGCGTTGACAAGACTTGCGCTGGCAACGCCCCAGTGACTTGTGATTCGACGGGGAAGTTCCCGACGTCAGGCACGGCCTGCACGTACGTGTGCAGCGGAGGGGCGTGCGGAGGCAGTTGCGTTCCGAACAGCACACAGTGCGTGCCGGGCAACGCCTATCAGACGTGCAGCGCCTCCGGATCATGGGGAAGCTCCGTCGCGTGCACGAACAGTGCTTGCGTGAATGGAGGGTGCACGGGCGTCTGCACCCCCGGTACTACACGGTGTTCCGGCACTTCGAGCACCACACTGCAAACGTGCACCGCCCAAGGGACGTGGGACAGCGGGACCATCTCTCCGCCACAGTGCGGTGCTCAATGCACCGGGTCGACATCGCAATGCAACAACGGCGTGCCTCAGACTTGCACGAACGGTCTCTGGGCAAGCGGCTCATGTGGCGCGGGAAAGGTTTGCTCAGGGACGGCAAGCAATTGCGTTTGTTCGTCTGGAACCGCTTGCGGATCCAGTTGCTGCAGTCAGACCTGCTACAGCAACACGTGCTGTGCGGCGCCTCCGCAGTGCGCGCCTGGTCAGCAGTGTGGATCCGTATCCAACTCCTGTGGCACGACTCTTAACTGCGGTTCCAACTCTGGAGGATGTCCGCCGGGCTCAGGCCAGACCTGTCAGGGTGGTACTTGCGCCTGCCCGTCGGGAACGAAGGCGTGCAATGGCACATGCATCGCCAACTCTGCATGCTGCACCAACAGCGACTGCCCAGGGCGAGACCAGCATTGCAGCGGGGTCGGGGGATCGTGCCAGTGCTCGCTAGGAACGCTGACCTCGTGTGGGACATGCACCGGTTGGACCTTCGATTCATGCACCTCTGCTGATTTCGCTGGCTTGTCGCCCTCCGCGACAGTGTCTACTGGCATGTACAATAACAAGGCATGTGCCGCCCAGTTCAGTGCCAACGTCGACAGCCAGGGTGGAGGCTGGTGGCTCCAGTTCTCTCAGGGCGCTCAGTGCGCCTCCACTCAGGTAAGCCACTTCAAGATGTCTATGTATATCGATTTTCCGCCATTAACCTTCACCGATGAGTATACGCAGAGCTATGTCATGGTGAATGGCAGCCTTACTCAGCTAACGGTGCCCTTCTCGACCAATACTTGGATGCACATAGACGTCCCTCTTAATTCCACCTATACCTTCACGGGGCAAACGCAGTTTGCCTTCTATCCACCGCTGGACACGTACTTTCCGTGGTCTGCGACGATCTACATTGATGACCTCGCGTTCTACTAAGAGACCCGCAGCCCGAAGGACTTGCCGCTGGAGCGGTGCCAGAGTTCTGTATTCGCCCGCTGAGGTGGTTCCGCGGCAGTGGTGCCAGATTTCGGTATTCGCCCGGGATTCCCGACCGACGGTAATTTCTCAGGTAACGCTTCCACCGTGGCGACTGGAACGCCATGGTGCGCCCATGATCTTACGCATCACGATTCAATGACCTGACCTAGCCGCGCGCCCATAACCTGCTTTCGGCATCAAGCGCGCTGGCATCTTTGCGCCGGGCGCGCCAAAGTGGCAGAAATGCGCCTTCATGACAGCCGCCGTCCAAAGCCCCTCACCCCGTGACCTCTTCGCTCCGGCGGGCGTGACGTTGGCGGCGGCGTTGCGCGGGCGGTTTCCGGAAAAGAGTTGGCGGCAGGTGCGCGAGCTTTGCTCGTCGGGGAAGGTCACTGTCGATGGTGAACGCGTGCTCGATGGTGCACTTCGCCTGGCGGGCGGCGAACGCGTGGCTTGGAACATGGGCAAGCCGGATCCGCGGCGGCGGCCCGAGCGGCCGGGCTTTCGCATCGTGTTCGAGGACGGCCATCTCGTGATCATCGAAAAACCGGAAGGCATCTCGACGGTGCCGTACGAGCGCAAGGAAAGCGGGACGGCGCTCGATCTCATTCGCGAGGCATGGCGGCGGCAAGGGAAGAGCGCCACGGTGACGCCGCTTTACACGGTTCATCGCATCGACAAGGACACGTCGGGGCTGGTTTGTTTTGCGAAGACCAAGCTGGCGGAGCGCGGCCTGCACCGCATTTTCAAAGAGCACCTGGCCGAGCGCGAGTACACGGCGGTGGCACACGGGCGCGTTCGGCCCGGACGAATCGAGTCGCGCCTCGTGCCGAACCGAGGCGACGGTTTGCGCGGCAGCACCCGCCGTACCGACGAGGGGCAAGAGGCCATCACCTTCGTCGAGGTCGTCGAGGAGCTGCGCGGTGCCTCGTTGTGCAAAGTGCGTTTACAGACGGGACGCACGCACCAGATCCG
>CAZTTW010000342.1:4332-5583 GCA_964616265.1 uncultured Myxococcales bacterium
AACACGCGCTTGGCCCACGTGTCGATGGCGGTTGGCGCTTGCACGACCACGCCCCCACTTTCGGGAGCGAGCAGTCCCTTGCCAGCGCCGCGGTACATTTCCATGAACACCGAAACGACAGCGGGATTGAGGCCGGCCTGGACCATGCCCTTTTCCAGCTGGTCGAGCGGCACCTGCGCGTAGCGAATGGACTTGCCCACGGACTGGCCGAGCGCCGCCACGACATCGTTGCACGTGAC
This sequence comes from uncultured Myxococcales bacterium, assembly GCA_964616265.1. Classification (GTDB taxonomy): domain Bacteria; phylum Myxococcota_A; class Polyangia; order Fen-1088; family Fen-1088; genus Fen-1118. Next base: position 4,572 of record CAZTTW010000342.1, read on the forward strand.
TGCCTTCGGACCGACCAGGTGGACCACTGTCGTGCCGGTGAAGTCCAAGCGGTCCAAGCGATCGCCGGCGTATTTGCCGATGTCGCTCGCCGCGATGAATGGAATGGGCGCGTCCGCCGGCAGTGGGCTGCCGTACAGGCCTTGGGTTTTAATGGTCGCCATGCTCATGAAGATGTTTTCCATGAACATGCCGGCGCGAACGAAGAGCGCATTGAGACCCCGGATCTTTTTCAATCGCTCTTCGAATCGATGGAGCCCGACAATTGGACCGGTGCCCTGGTCGTGCTGGGCGCCGACGCTCGAAAGCAACGCCACGTAACGGACGCCGGCTGTTTCCACGCCGCTGGCCAGGGTTTCCGCCACCCGATCCTGGTACGCGCGAAAATCGTCGGTGGCCATGTTGGGCGGGACGAGCAAGTAGGCTGCTTCGGCGCCGGCCAAGGCTTCGCGCACCAGGCCCTTGTCTTCCAGGTCGCCGACAAAGCACTCGGCGCCCGCCTTCGCCAGTACATCCAGCTTTTCGCGGTGTCTGGCCACGGCGCGAACCTTTTTCCCATTCTTCAGGAGGTAGGCCGCTGCCGCTCCACCCGTATTACCCGAGGCTCCGAATACGCAGATCATGAACGAATCCTTCCTGGAAGAGAGCAATCCAACCCTGCCACGTGGGAAGGCGCTCCGCCATGCCACACGATCGTTTCAAGTTACGGACGCTTCCACAGGGACAGCGTCGACTGAATTGCTTTGCGTGCCAGGCCCGAAAGCGGCGCGCTCAGCGGATTGCGCCACCAGCGTTGGCCGGCCGAAGCCACCGCTGTGGCACGGTAAACGGTCGCGGTCACGTCGCGATGGGAAAGCGTGTGCGACACGCGCACGATTGCTGGTCCCATCTTCTCGCCCAGCCGCTTTCCGAGCGTCGCCTTCGCCGCACGTCCCTCCGCGCTCGGCAATTGCCATAGCCCCGGCCACAAACCGTCGAGCGGTCGTTGTTCGAGCAGAACCTGGCCAGCACGTT
>CAZTTW010000343.1:0-5569 GCA_964616265.1 uncultured Myxococcales bacterium
CGCATGCCGACAGTGACTGTTGCACTCTTGACGTGGGCGCTCGTTCTTGCTGCCTGCGGCGGCTCCGGCAGCGCTCCCGTCGGGCGCGATGGTGGCGCCGTGGAGGTGTCCAGCACCGTAGATGCGTCCATCTCCGTGGATGTCTCCATCACCAGCAAGGCGAGCATCATCTTCGTGCTCACGGACGACCTCTCGTGGAACCTCGTCCAATACATGCCGCATGTCCTGCAGATGAAGAAGCAGGGGACAACCTTCTCGCACTATTTCGTCACAGACTCCCTCTGCTGCCCGTCGCGCTCGTCAATCTTCACCGGCAAGTACCCGCACAACACCACCGTCTTCAGCAATGGCGGCGACGGCGGAGGCTATCCGCAGTTCGAACGTGCGGGCAACCCGACCGAAACCTTTGCGGCGGTGCTCGAGCCCGCAGGCTACCAGACTCGCATGATGGGTAAGTACCTCAATGGATATGTGCCAAAGCAGAATGGGAAAGACCCGGGATGGACGGGATGGAACGTCGCCGGCGAAGGCGGCTACAATGAATACGACTACGAGCTGAACAACGATGGCACCGTCAAATTCTACGGTGGCCTCGATGCAGGCACCGATACCTACTTGACGGACGTCATCGCAGGCATAGGGACTTCATTCATTCAGAAGTCGGCTTCCGGACCCTTCTTGCTGGAGGCAGCCACGTTCGCCCCACACGCGCCCTACACGCCCGCGCCCCGTCACGAAGGCCTGTTCAATGTAACGCTCCCGCGACCGCCCGAAAATCCAGCATTCGCGACGGCCAACACCAATCCTCCCAATTGGCTTGCCGAGCACCCTGCCCTGACCAAGGCCCAGATCGCGACGCTCGACAAAGACTTCAACTTGCGTGTCGAGGCGGTACAGGCCGTGGACGAGATGATCGCGAGTTTCATGGCGCAACTCGCGGCATCGCAGGTCGACCAGCGCACCTATCTGTTCTTCAGCAGCGACAATGGCTACCACATGGGCGATCACAATCTTCTGGCCGGCAAGCAAACCGCCTTCGAGCACGACATCAACGTTCCACTCATCGTGATGGGGCCCGGTGTTCCTCAAGGCGTGACCGTCGACAAGATCGTCGAGAACATCGACCTGTGCCCCACGTTCGCCGACATCGCCGAAACCGCGCCGCCGCCGACCGCGGACGGACACTCCCTGTTGCCGCTCATCCTCGGCGAGGACGTCGCCGACTGGCGCAATGTCGCGCTCATCGAGCACCACGGTCCGGATCTCGAGGCGATGGATCCGAGTGATCCGGACAACGAAGACACCAGCGTCGCGCCGAACAGCTACGAGGCACTTCGAATGACCGACGCGGTCTACGTCGAATACCAAGACGGCGAGAAGGAATACTACGACCTGACCAGCGACCCGTTCGAGCTGACCAATACGGCCGGCTCGCTCATGACGGCGCAAACCCAGCGCTTCCACAGCACCATCACCGGCATCCGAGACTGCAAAGGTGCCGCGAGCTGCTGGAGCGCCCAAAAGATGTAGCCGAGACGCGGTCGGTGGCCAGCGTGCAGCCGACCTATCGCACGTGTCGACGAAGACCGGGATCCCTTCTTCGGCGCCACCTCCTAATCGTCGGGCCGCCCAATCTCCTCAGCGTCAGCGCCAGCAGCCTTGCGGCTCGCCAGTCACCGGCGTGCCACAACCGTTGCCACCGGTGATTCCGGCGAGCTTAAACTGAAGGGTTTCGCCGTCGGTGGAGGCGTGGATCTGGGTGTCGCTGCCGAGACAGTAGCTCTGGCTGGCCAGCGCGCCGCTGCTCGGCATGAGCGCTACGGGGCAGCAATTCGCGGCGAGCCGGTGGCGGTGCCGGTGTGGCACGAGTTGCAACCGCCCGACGAGGACGGGTTGACCGGCATCTGCGATTCGCCGTTCGAGTCACGAATCCGAATGTCCGCGCCCGCCAGGTTGAGGCCCATACCCGAATAGTGGAAGTTGCCGTCGCCGCCCGAGAAGACCGACACGAACTGACCGTTGGTCGGCTTGATGCCAATTTCGACCTGCGACTTGGGCTTGCCGCTCGAATCGTAGACGGTTCCGCCGAACGCGAAGCCGTGGTTATGACACGAACTCATGCAGTCCTGGCCGGTGTTCATCCCGCTTGCGCCAGTGGTGGCCTTGTAGGCGTTCGGCCAGAAGGTCGACGAGGTTGCTCCGCCAGTACCGGTTGCACCTCCGAGAGCGGTGGTTCCGCCTCCACCGGATCCGCCGCCGGTGAGGGTTCCGCCGGAGCCGCTGCCGCCTGTGCTCGTCGAGCCGCCTTGGCTGGCATCCGCACGGCCGCCGCTGGCACTGGTCCCCGCGTCGGATTTGCCGGAGTCACCACCCGAGCCCGGACTCCCGCCGCTGCCTTGGCTTCCGCCACTCGCCGAAGAGCCGCCGCTCGCTTCGCTTCCGCCAACCGACGATGTGCCGCCGCTGCCGGAGCTCCCGGCTCCGCCCACGTTGCCGCCCGAGCCTGAGCTGCCGCCCGAGCTCGAGTGTCCTCCGGTTGCAGCGCCTCCGGCACTGGACGCGGCTTCGCCACCGGTTCCAGTCACCCCGGATGGGGTATTGGAACCACAGCCTATGGAGACGTTTGCCGAAAAAAGCAAGATTGCTATCGAAGCCGCGCGCAAACCCATCATGTTTTCTCCTTGAAGTCGCTCGCCAAGCACAAAGGCCGCTGAGTTAGTACCGCCAGCCCGGAAAATCCGTCAGGGTGCACGCGGAAAGATGATCGCTCCTGCGAATATCCGATGACGCGAGTCTCTTTTCTCACTACCAACGCGTCACATTGGGCGGGCAAAGCCGCACATCGTAGTCCTTGGCATTGCCGCCTTGCGGATAGGCGTAGTCCACATTCGGAGCCGGTTACCTACGCAACAACGTGGACGGCCAGGAAGGCGCCGCGGAGTTCCCAAGCGGGACCCGCCAGCTCTCCGCCGTGGGAATATTTTTCTGTTCCCAGCGATTCACGGAGCAAGTGGCCCGAGCGGCCGCCGAAACCTGGACTCTCACTGAAGTCGAGGCTTGCACGCAATGAAAGCGACCCTTCCAAAAACGTCCGAGATTCACTCGGCCGACACCCTCAAGGAACTGGGCCATCTCCACCAGGAGGCTAGGGCTGCTCTTGATTTGGCCGTGGTGGCGCTGGCGCCCTCACAACTGATCGACCGCCTGGCAGGGGCGGTGGGCCTGCTCGAGTCTTTGGCCGACCTTCCTGTGGACAGTCCTCCGGTCGTTGCAATGGTCCCCAAGGCACTCGCGCGTGCGACGAAAAGCCTCGACGACTGGCGTGTCTGGCACAAGCAATTCCTTGCGCGAAGAATTCCGTCAGGTTGAGACCGTGAAGCCTACGCCCGCGGCGACGATCCTGCTCTGCCCTGGCCCTAGCCCTTGAGGCAGAACATCAGCGACTTCTGCGTCCAGTCGATGATCGGAGTCCACCAGATACCGAAGAGAAGCAGGGCCGCGGAGAAAGCGCCCAGCATGATCTGGTAGCCGACGCGCGGGCGGACGACCAACTCGCCTTGGGGAGCGTCGATGAACATCGCGCGCACGATGCGGATGTAATAGTAGAGGGACACGGCCGTGTTCAGGGCGGCCACGACGGCGAGCGCCACGTACCAGGTGCCGCCTTCGGCGGAATAGTGGTCGAGGACGGCCACAAAGAGGTACCACTTGCCGGTGAAGCCGGCGAGCGGTGGCAGCCCGGCGAGCGAGAAGAGAAACACCGCGAAAGTAACCGCAAGAAACGGATGCCGATGGGCCAGGCCCTTGCAGTCGGCGATGGTCTCGGAGCCGGTCGCCTGCGCGATGACGATGACCGCGAGGAAGGCGCCGAGGTTCATGATGACGTAGATGAGCAGGTAGACCATCACACTCTGCACGCCGAGGAGCGACGCCGCGGAAAGGCCCATGAGGGCGTAGCCGGCGTGCGAAATCGACGAGTAGGCGAGCAGGCGCTTGAGGTTGGTCTGGTGGAGCGCGGTCAGGTTGCCGAGGGTCATGGTCACGGCCGAGACGATGCCGACCACTGCGGGCCACGGCACGTCGACGAGGCCGCGCGCGAAACCTTGGTCGCCGGTCGCGCTGGCAAGCGCGCTGTAGAGCACGCGAATGGCGAGCGCAAAGCCTGCGGCTTTCGGCCCCACGGACAGAAACGCCGTGAAGGGCGTGGGCGCGCCCTCGTACACATCGGGGCACCACATGTGCCACGGCACGGCGGCGATCTTGTAGCCGATTCCGCACAGCACGAAGATGACGGAAACTAGCAAGGCCATGCGCAGGGCCATCTGACCGCCGGCCGCGGCCGGCATCGCCAAGGCGTCGAGCTTCGCGCCGAGCCCCTCCAGGCTGGTCGTGCCAGTCAATCCATAGATGTACGAAAGGCCGAACAGCATGATGCCCGAGGCGACGCCGCCGTAGATGACGTACTTGAGCGACGCTTCGGCAGCGCGACGATCGCCGGGCTTGTAGCCGGCCATGGCGTAGCTCGGTAGCGAGACCATTTCCACCGCCAGGTACAGCATCAGCAAATCGAACGAGCTGGCCATGAGAAACATGCCCAGCACGACGGCAGCCAAAAGCGCATAGAAGACACCGATACGAGGCGAGCCGAAGTCGGTTGCCCGCGAGGAAATGAGGACAGTCAAGATACCGGCGGCCAGGAACAGCCACTTGAAGAACGTCGCGAAGGGATCGCTGACGATCATGCCATTGAACATGGCGCTCTTTTCGACGGGCTGAAAGCCAAGGAACACAGCTGCCGCACCGAACACGGCCAGCGCGACCAAGGTTAGAATCAGGACGCGGTGCTGGCTCTTCTTCCAGCCGAGCTCGAACAGGAGCAGGAGCATGATCCCGATGGTCAGGGCCAACTCGGGCCTGAACCAGGCGGCGCTCCAGAGATTGATATTCAGCGTCTTGTCCATACACTTCCCTTCGGGGCGGGAACGATCACAGTACCTTCAGGCCCTTGACCAGCACCGTGAGCGCCGGATTGATGACGCCCAGGACGGCCTGCGGGTAGAAGCCGAGCACGATGGCAATAGCGCCGAGCGGGTAGAGAACCATGCGCTCGCGCCAATTGAGGTCGGGATAGTCTTTGTAGACGGGATTGAGCTTGCCCAAGAAGGCGCGGTGAATGGCCCACAGGTAGTAGGCCGCCGTGATGATGACTGCGGTGGCGGAAATTGCCGTGAATACCATCAACGTCGAGAACGATCCGGACAGCACCAGGAACTCTGAAACGAAGCCGCACATGCCGGGCAACCCCAGCGACGCGAAGAAGGCCAGTCCGGTCATGGCGGTGTATTCGGGCATGGCCGAGGCGAGGCCGCCAAAGCGATTGATCTCGCGGTGGTGAGCGCGGTCGTAGATCACGCCCACGATAAGGAACAACATCGGAGAGACAATGCCGTGGGAGAACATGTTGAACACAGCGCCCGAGATGGCGGTCGGGGTCATGGCGGCCATGCCGAGCAAGGTGAAGCCCATGTGGCTGACCGACGAGTACGCGATGAGCTTCTTGAGATCGCCC
>CAZTTW010000344.1:0-3308 GCA_964616265.1 uncultured Myxococcales bacterium
TCAAGAGAGTCGACGTGCTGGTGCCCGGCGCCGCGTCCTCGGATGAGCCATTCGCCTTCTGTCTCACGAACGTCGCGGTGGAATAGGGGCTGTCTGCTGAGCAGAAGCACGCACTCGACGTTTCGCGTGGCCACTTTGCGCCCAACCAGAAAGGGCCACCAGGCCATCAGAGGATGTTGTTGAGCTTGCAGTTCTGCAAGCACGCGCCGCCGTTGTTGGCGCCGTCGTCGCATTGTTCATAGTCGGGCTGGATGATGCCGTCCCCGCAGCGCGGGCCATAGTGACAACCCGGAGCACACTTACCGTAGTCGCCCGAGTTGACGCCGTCATCGCAGTCCTCCCACGGCGCCTGCACCTTGCCATCCCCGCAGAATGGCCCTTTCTTGCAGCCGGGCCCGCAGCCACCGTACTCGCTGATGTTCAAGCCGTCGTCGCACTCTTCGGCGGGCGCCTGGACCACGCCGTCGCCACAATAGGGAGCGGGAACGCAATTCGGCCCACAGCCGTTGTACGTGCTGGTGTTCACTCCGTCGTCGCAGAATTCATCGGCGGCGACGATGCCATCGCCGCACTTCGAAGCACACACCGACTTGGGTTTGGAGAAGTTCTTCAGCGTGACGCCGAAGTTCGAACCGCATTCGTTGCGCTCGGCCTGGAACATGGCGACCTCGTAGACCTTGCCCAGGACCAGCCCAAGCTTCAGGGCCGCCCCTTGCGTGCGATTGTAGGTGGTGCCGTCGTAGTAACGGCCCGAAGCGACAGCCACGGCGCTGCCGTCGGCGGCATCGAGCGTGAAAGAACCATCTTCCCTGCCGTGCAAGGCGCCCAGGTCCACCACTAAAGTTCGGTTGACGAAGACCCAGGTGTCGTCATCGCCCGAAAACGCAAACTGTTCCCCACCTTGATACTCGAACCAGAAACGTGTTTCCGTCGTGAAGGACACGTTCTGCTTGCCGTCGCACGCCGCGGTCTCCTTGCCGGCCGCGATCCAGCCGCCGAGCCCTATCGGGTTGAAGGCCGTCGCAGACGCGGTGTCGAGGTTCGAGTAGGTCCCGGACTTGGCGTCGGTCAAGGTGAGCTGCAGAATGTAGGGCATTACCAGGTTCACGCCGTCCACCGGCGTGTACCATTGCTCGAAGTTGGCAGGGGTCGAGAAGTTGCGCCGGTTGGAATTGGTAATACAGAGGTCTTTGTAGAGGTGCGCGGGGTTGTCGCAGGTGCAGCTCGATCCGTCGCTGCAGGAACAGGGAGGTCGGCGGAAGGCGAAGGTCGCCGGCGCGCCCGCCCAGCCCCCGCTCCAGGTTTCGCTGGTCGAGGTCCACGCCGCGGTCGCCGATTCATCGCACGTGCAGTTGGCAAGTGGGGTCGGGAGGGGCGGATCGTCGGGCGTGCTGCTGGTGGTGATGTCCGACGGCTTGTAGGGGTACCAGCGCCAGTCTGGCTTTCCGTTCGTTCCGAGCGTGGTCTTGACCATGGCGAAAATGGGGCCGCCTTGGCTGAGGCCGTAGTGCTGGTTGAAGTCGACGTGGTAGCTCGTGCTGGTGGAGCTGGCGTCGATCTGATGGCCGAGCCCGACGAAGTCGCGCACTACGACGGGGATGTCTTTGGTGGCCGCCGGCGCGGTCACCGGCAAGTCGGTGCAGGTAAAGCCTGTTTCGATCTTGCAGGTGGACGAGCACCCGTCGCCATTGACCGTGTTTCCATCGTCGCACTCTTCGTCCGAGAACCGTTGTCCGTCCCCGCAGGGCGACTTGCAGCTTCCGCTGGAACAGTCCGGCTCCAAGGCACAGTGGTAGCAGCCGTCGAACGGTACATCGGGCTGGCCGGGGCTGGTGTCATCACACTGTTCCGTCCCTTCTTTCACGCCGTCTCCGCACACAGTCTTGCGACAGGAACCCGCGTCGTCACAGACGTAGCCTGGCTCGAGCTGGCAGTGCGAGTTGCAGCCGTCACCATCGACGGTGTTGCCGTCGTCGCAAGTCTCGTTGCCGGCGCGCTTCTTGTCCCCGCAGGCAACTCTGCACGCGGCCCCCACCACGGGGCAGACGTAGCCCGACTCGATCTTGCACTTGCTGCTGCACCCGTCACCATCGACGGTGTTGCCGTCATCGCAGGTCTCGTTGCTGGTGATCTTCTTGTCACCGCATTGGGTGACGTTGACGCAAGGGACTCCTTGATTGGGGCAAAGCCATCCGTCTTCGATCTGGTCGCAAGCCGCCGTGCAGCCGTCGCCGCCCACGGTGTTGCCGTCATCGCAGGCCTCCTTGGCCTGATTGATGATGCCGTCGCCGCAATGGGGAACAATCGGCCGACAGGCGTCGCCGCAGGCGGCATCTTTTCCGGAGCCGCCCGAACCGAGTGAGATCGGACCGCCGGAGCCTCCGCTGCCTCCAATAAGCAAAATCTGATTGCCGCCGGTGCCAGTCTGTCCTCCTGATGCTCCGGATCCGATCACCGACGGCGAGGTGCATCCTGTGATTTCAGCGACTCCGAACAGCGCGATCGCCGATAGCCAGACGCTCCAAGGCTTTGTCATGCTTCTCCTCGTGCGGTGCGAACGATCCGCCGGAGATTGTACAGCAGCGGGAGCGCGGACGATCATGCGAGTTGAGTGATCCTCGTCCCCGCGTGACCAAACTTTAGCACGTTCCATCCCCGCCGAGGGACCGCGGTGGGCGAACCAGCGGCCGACCGCGCAGATGGGGCAGGTTCACGCCTCGGCTCGAAACCCGTGATCCCACCCGAGCTCGCGGGTGGCTTTCGCTATCGATAGGGTAGGGCGGGGCTCGGCGATGTTGTAGGTGCCTGGCGAACCGCGGTCGATGGCCAGTACGGTGGCATACGCGGCGGCGTCGATGTGCACGCCGGGACGGCCAGCGGGCTCGGCGTTGGCGCCGGGGCCGTAGAACCAACCGTAGCGCAACACGATGCCCTCGATGTCTCGAGCGCCGAGCACGGCCTGTTCGAGGTCGGCCACGCCGTGGGGCGTTGGGATCGATCGGATCATTGTCACTGTGCGGCTCGGACCCGGGTTGATAGACCCACGCGATGCTTTGGGCGATCAATCGGCGCGCGCCGGCCGACTGTGCGGCGGCCACGAGCGCGTCTCGGTCATAGGCGTCTACGATGACCGCGCGACCGCCCAGACGCTCTATTTCTTGGGCTCGTTCGGACGAGCGGGTGGTTCCCACGACGTCGAAGCCTAGGCGCCGCAACAGTGGCAGCAGCCGGCGCCCGATGACGCCGCCGGCCCCGGCGAGGAAAACGCGATTGGACATGCCTCAAGCCTACGTGGCGGCGTGCGGATG
>CAZTTW010000344.1:3408-5569 GCA_964616265.1 uncultured Myxococcales bacterium
CCAACATTGCCTGTGATCCGTTTGGGCGTGCGCTCCGCGGCCGGCGGCCCTTTCGTCGCTATCTTCGATAGCGACTCTTGGGGGCGCTTCTCGTTCGCTTTGCCGCCCGCCGGAACCTATGCGTTGGTGGTTCTCGATCCGGGGTACCAGGGCGAGATGACTTTCGCCTCGAATGGGCGAACGACGTTTCCGCTGGAATTCCCAATTTCACCTCGGCCGTCGCAAGTGCCCAGCAGTTCGGCAACGCCCGTGGCAGATTGATTGTAGTCAATGAGCGCGCCATGCTTGTCCCGAAAGGAATTGAAGAGCCATGGCCATACTGAGTGGCGCACACACCATCAGATTCTCCCTACGCCTGCGAGTCGATGGCTATAGTGGTGCCATTCCTTAGGAGGCTAGACATCTTCACCACAAAGAATGTGGCCCTAGCGATGCGCTTGCCCTACGCGACCGAGCGCCCCCTCTTTTGTCACGACAATCGCCTGTACGTAGGGGGCGATCTGCAGGTCGAGGAAGTCGCCTCGGAGGGCAACGAGCTGACCTTCACGGATCGTGCTCGCCACCTGACTCTCCTCCACGTCGAGGTCAACGACGTTCCTGCCCCGTCGGGCAAAGCTCCGCCGGCACAGTGACGACAACGGCCAGCCTTTCTGCTGACCACTGCGCAAATTGCTCAGCTACGGCTCTACGTTCACCGGCACCAGGCCTTTGACGGCCTTGGCGTTGCCGCGGATGTCGCCGTCGAGGACGGTGACCGGTATGGGCGGCGTCAACCGGAAGCGATAGCCGTTGTTGTCGTCCTTGAGATCCACCTCTTGGCCCTTGTATTGGAGGTGCCGCACGTAGTCTTCGGGTACCAGGCCATCCCGAATGTTCGAATGGTGTCGCACGACGAAGCCGGCCAGGCGCAGCAGCAAGTGGTTGTGCAGGCGGTGGCAGCCGCTGCTCTCGCCGCGTTTGACCGAGCGGTACGCGGGTGTGCCGTGGGTCCGAATGAGGTGGTCCATGAGCTGCGGCTGGCCCTGCTCGTCGCGTCCCTCGATCTGAAGGTGCGTGATCGCTACCAGCCCGTAGGCCGCGCGGTAGCCGGGTCCAATGACTTCGGTTTTGGGCGCCCAGCCGTCGCCACGCTTGACGAGTAGTCGGCGGGTTGGCAGGCCGGACGCCGGGTGCCAGGTCGGGGCGGAAAGGATCTCGGGCCAGAGGGCATCGCCCGTCACCGACTCTTTGTATTTGAGTGCCATGGTGCCGTCGGCTTTTTGAATGGTCTTCCAGCCGCCGATGGTAGTCGGCCACCGGCACAGCGCGACCTCGTGATCGCCGACGCGCGCATACAGCGTAAGCGTCGGGCGATCGCTGACGGGAGGATGCCACTTCTTCTTTCCGTCCTTGTCGAGGGCTGGCCGCTTCAGGACCACCTCGCCGCGATCGATCTCCGCGCGAAGCTCCATGGTGGGGCTGTGGTAGGGCGGCAACGGCGGCAGGCGAATCGCGACGGCCTTGGGCAGGGGCAAGGGCGCCTTGGGGGCAGGCGCTTTGCGTGCCGAGCGTCGCGACGAAGGTGGCACCGTAGGTGTAGCAACCAGCGTGCTCGCAAGGACAGCCTCGGGCGAGGTCCAACCGAGCGCCTGGCTGGCAGCCTGGGTAGCTGCAGAGATCAGATCTGGCGCGGGCGTAACCTTGGTCTGTCCGTCGGCCGCGGCGCTAGGTTGCTTGGTGGCCGTTTCCAGGGGGCGGAACTCGGCGCTGTCCAGCTGGCGCCCTTGCACTTCGCCAAGCACACCCGCGGCCGAGCCGTCTTCGAGGAGCCCGGTCGCGTCGACCACCCGTTCGCGAAGCGCCCGCAGCAGCGCCTGGAAGTCGTGTTCGCGGCTATCGTCCAATAGAGCGGTGCGGGTATCGAGATCGATGCGCCCGTTGTCCGCGATCATGAGCAGCCGCTGGTAGATTTGCAGGCCGGCGACCGTTCGGCGATCCATGCGTGCATGCTTGGCTCCGCCTGGGAGTAGCCCTTCGCAGCGCAAGTGTGCTTGCATGGCGATGACGGCTTTCTGGGCCTCGGGGCTCAGGGGCTTTCTCGTCGGCGCTTCCGCGGGAGGCACCGGGTTGGCGCTGTCCTCCGGCGTATTCGTAGTCTTGATCGGCTCTTCCGGCACGATCA
>CAZTTW010000345.1:0-5567 GCA_964616265.1 uncultured Myxococcales bacterium
GCAAATGGCCGAAGGCATGCGGCAGGCGGGTAATACGACCGAGGAAGAACGGCAAGAAGGCAAGGTGGAATCGCGCAAAGCCAAGCTGGCCAAGACCCTGCGCGAATTGGCCGAGGTCGCGGTGGTGGCGACTGCGCCCGGGACCGTCGACGAGGCGCTTGTTCGCCTTGACCAAAATGTCGAAGCCGGCAGTCCGGCGGTACGCCTTCGCTCGACGGGATTTCGCGCCAGCTTCAGCTTTGCTCGGCCGCAGGTCGCACAAGCACGCAAGTTGGGGTTCTGTCGGCTCGAAGTCGATGGCGAGCTTTTCGACTGCACCTTCCGAGAGGCCTTGGACGATGCGCGTGTCGAGGTCGAGCGCGCCACGGCTGCGCCATCGCTCTCGGATAAGCCTGCTCGTCTGGCGCGGGCACGATTCGATGCTGCCGTCGTGGTGCCCAGCACTGCCGTCATTCAAAGCGGAAGCCGGAATGAGGTGCTTCTGGTCTCCCCGCAATCGCGCCTGGAATCGCGGCCGGTCACGATTGCCGAGCGAGACGCCGCCTCGGCCGTGGTGGTGCAAGGGTTGGATCCAGAGGACCGGATCCTGATCGAGGGACCGGCGGGGATCGGGCCGGGAATGCAAGTCGTCGTGCGGTGAACTCGTCCCTTGCTGGGCTCCGCATCACACCGGGCCACCGGACCTGCCCCACACTTCGTTTGACAGGTTCGCCGACGGTACGCACACTCGATGCTACGCCCTTCTCGGCGAGGTGAAGCATGCGCGGATTAGCTTTGGTTCTTGCGGCCGGACCGATCGTCTACGGTGGTTGCTCGGGTGACTCGAGCGCTCTCATGTCGGTTTGGAACGACGACGCCGGCGTTGTTCGAACCGGTGGCGCTGTCGCGAGCGGAGGTGCTGCTGGTGGCTACGGCGGCCAACCGTTCGTCATGGGCGGCAGCGGCGGCGCTATTGGTGCCGGTGGCAGCGTGAGCAGCGGCGTCGTTGACGTGCCCGGCGGCACGCGCGATTTGGCTACCAACCTGTGCACGATCACCAGCGGCGGAACTTGCCCGGTCTCGGGCGATTACATCGCGTGCTTGAAGTCGGACTGCGCCACGAACCTTTCCCAGTGCTACTACTTAGACGGCCACGCCAAAGTGGTGGGTGGCGACTGTCGCGACTACGCCAACTGCATGCTCGGCTGTTCCTGCGGCGACGAGCGCTCGGCGTGCGAGGAATCTTGCGTTCAAAGCTTCGCGTACGCCAACTCGGTTTGCTCGAACTGCTTCTCCAATTTGTGGCTGTGCTCGATCTCGCACGATTGCCCGCAAAGGACTTTGTGTCCCACTTCGGTCGACGGCTTCGGCGGCAGCATGGGGCAAGCTGGCGCCGCAGGCTCTGGGGGTGCCGCGGGTGTCGGCGGATCGACCAGTGTTCTTCCGCCTGTCCCCGTCGACGCTGGTCCCCGCGTCAACCTGGACGCGGGACCGACCTATCCACGGGATGCTCGGGGGCCCGAGGTCTACGTCGGACCGCCCGCCGATGGCAGCTCCTTCTGGTTCCCGGATGTTGCCTCGGTCGATGGTCGGCTCATCATGCCACCCGATGTGCGCGTGCAGCGGCCGGAGGTATCTCTACTTCTGCCCTGATTACTCCAGTCCGGCGAGCGGCCCACCCTTGGCGAACAGGGCGTCGACCTTCGCGGTGACCGCCGGATCTTCCTCGAGCGGCGGCGCGTGTTGGCTCTTCGTGCGAGCATCGATGACCAGCGATCCCGTGCAGCCCCAATGCTTGTGCACTACTTTGGCGCCGACGCCGTCGAGATCGAGCGCGGGATTCGAGCGGGTGAACGTGACCCAGAGGAAGTTGTCGAGATTGCGTGCAGCGAATTCGCTATCGTCGACGAGCACCACCAGCGGAAAAGCGCACAGCGGATCGGTCGGAGTGAGCCTGGCGCAAAAGTCGGCGAGATCCGTGGCCGCGCCATCGGCAGCAGCCACGTGAGCTGCCGCGCGCACGGCAAGCACGCCAGGCAAGGGGATGCGCGCATCCGAAAAGCCGATCGGCAGGCGCAGGTCGGCGGGGATCTGCGTGGGCAAAGTTCGGCGTTTCGAGCCCACCGCTGCGACCACGACTTTCGATCCGCGGTGGAGGGCGGGGCCCGAATAGTCGAGGGTGTCGATGGTCGTGCGCGTGTGGAAGTGCAGGTCGCGCTGCCAATCCACGCGTTCGAGAACGTGGCGAAAAAATGCTGGCACGTCGTGAACGTCGAGCTCGGGGTCATCCCCCGCCGCGACGATGAACAGATACTTGGCGAGCGAAAGCTGCCCTTGCCCCAAGATCGCGCTCGCTTGCGTGAGGACTTCCTGCGGCTCGGTGCGCTCGGCGAAGGGCACGTAGCGCTCGCTGCCGATGGCGAGCAGCAGCGGGTGGACGCCTGCCGCATCGACGGCGTGCACGGCCTTGATGCCGGGCAGAACCGTCGGAATCAGCGGCCCCGTCAGCTCATGCACGAGCTGCCCGAACACGCTGTCTTCTTGTGGCGGGCGTCCGACGACAGTGAACGGCCAGACGGCATCGCTGCGGTGGTAGACGCGCTGGACGTGAAGCACCGGAAAGTCGTGCTTGAGGCTGTAGTAGCCGAGGTGGTCGCCGAACGGACCTTCGGGCTTGAGCTCGGCGGGACGGATTTCGCCGAGAATGCAGAAGTCGGCGTCGGGGCAGACCGGCAGCGGCCAGCCCTTCTGCTTTGCCAGCCGCAGGCGGCGTCCGCCCAAGGCGCCGGCAAAGGCCAGCTCGGGCATTCCTTCGGGAAGCGGCATCATGGCGGCCAGGGTCATAGCCGGCGGGCCGCCTACGTAGATATTGACCGGCAGAGGTTCGCCGCGCCGGAGGGCCGCGGTGTGGTGCACGCCGATGCCGCGATGGATTTGGTAGTGCAGGCCGACCTCGCGGTCTTTCTCGTACGCGTTACCCGAAAGCTGCACGCGGTACATGCCGAGGTTCGACGACGCATGACCCGACCGCTCTGGGTCCTCGCTGTACACCTGAGGCAACGTGATGAAGGCGCCGCCGTCGTCGGGCCACGAGCGCAACTGCGGCAGCTCGGAAGCGGCGATCTGGTTGGCGAACAGCGGTCCGCCCGCCACCCTGCGCGGCCGCGTGCGTAGAACGGTTAGCGGCACGCTCGCGTAGCGCAGCGGTTTCTTCCACAGCGTGCTCGGATCTACCCGCAGCTCGATGAGTTTGCGCACGCTTTCCAGCGTGTCGCGGAAGATGAAGCGTGCGCGTTCGATGGTGCCGAACAGGTTGCTGGCCATCGGAAAGCGGCAACCGCGAACGCGCGCGAAATAGAGGGCCGGACCACCCGCGCGAAACACGCGCCGATGAATTTGCGCCATCTCGAGGTTTGGGTCGACCTCGGTTTCGATGCGCAGCAAATGACCGTGCCGCGCGAGATCGGCAACGCACTCGCGCGTGGACGTTGTGGCCATCGCTGGTTCGTACGTCGGAGCTAGTTCATGCCGCAGCCGCCGCGGCTGCTACACGAGCCACACGGACTTGGCGGTACGTCCGGCTGGCCTTTGCCAACGGCGACCACCGACATCATTTTCTCGAGGTCGTTCGATTGGCAGCCGGGGCAGCTCGGCTTCGTATCGCCGAACACCAGCTCCTCGAATTGGCGGGAACACTTGCGACAAACGTATTCATAAACCGGCACGGTTGGGCTCCTTTGGGTGTCCAAGACTAGCAGCACTTGCTGCTCGGCCCTAAGAATGAACTGGAACGGTGCAAGACAGAAACCTTACCGAAATAGCTCCTTTGACATAATGTCGGCAGTTCTGGCGCAAGTACCTTTTCCGCTTCCTGTCGCGCAACGCGCGCTCAGCCACCGACTTCTTTGCGATTCCACCCAACCGGGTGGTGGAAATCGGCGCGCAGATCGAGATCTAACGATCCCGCCTTTGCAGCTGCGCTTTGCGTGGCCGAGCCAGCAGCGCGAGCAAGCCGAGCAGCGCAAGCCACGCCCCAGACGCGGAGCTGTTCTTCGCCACCGAGCAACCACCGCCGCCAGTCTTGGCTGCGGTTTCGGTCGAAGTCTGCGTTGCCGTCGTGTTGGCCACGCCTGACGTGACCGGAGGCGTGCTCGCACCTTTGGTGGTCGCGCCCGCATCGGCGCCCTGATAGGCCGTCGGAGCGGTGTCTCCGCCGCGACCGCCTCCCCCAACTGCGACCGACCCGCCCGGGGACTGGCAGGTCTTGACCGATGTGCTCGTCGACGTGGCGGTCGGCGGAGGCATGGCGGCGCCCGCATCCACGATGATCGCGATGGGCTGGCCGATCGTCGTCACGCCGCTCTGGCACGTCCACGTCGACGGGCAATCGCTGTCCGTTGTGCAGGTGGGGTTCGCGGGTTGGCAGGTGCCTGGGAATGACGTCGTTGTTACACAGGTGCTCGTGGTGCCAGCGTCGACGGTCACCGGCGGAAGCGCGATGCCGCTGCCTCCGCCGGCTCCCGACGTGCCGCCGCCTGACGAAACGGTGCCGCCGCCGGCACTGCCGGCCGAGGCGGAGCACGTGCCTTGGGCAAGTGGCTGGCACACGAAACCGTCGCCGCAATCCGAGTTGGTGTTGCACGGTATCTGCCATTTGTAGGCGCAGGACCACATCGTGGTCTCGGTACACACCGGCGTGGTCACAATCGGCGCTCCCGCGTCGGGACAGAGCATCTTGGCCGGGCAGGCGGGAGCCGTACCGCCGCTGCCGCTGCAGCTCGTGCTGGTCTGGCTGTGGCAAACCATTGCTGATGCACAGTCATAGTCGGTGACACAGGTTTGGGCATGAGCCGCGCCGACCAAGCCTAAAGCGGCGGCTGCTACGACGGTGGAGGCCAAGGAGCGTGAAGTCATGGGGTGTCCTTTTGATGGCGTTTTGCTCCTCAAGAACCAGCATGGCTCATGCCAGTCCATCGTCCCAGCCCAGGACGCCAATTCACGCCGTTTTCCGGCCGCCTCCCCACGTCCCGGTAGACAGGCGCTTCAGAATTCTGACGTCAGATAGGCGCCCGACGGACAAAATCCACGGTCGGACGAGGCTGGTCGCAGTACAGTGAAAGCGCCTAGGTTCTTCGTGCATGCGCTCGTCGTGATCGCCGTTGTGCTCGCCGCTTCTGCGGCCTCGCCGCCGCTTTCCTTCCAGGCCAGCCAAGGCCCGGTGCCGGTCGCCGTGGCCGAGCGCATGCGCGGGCATTCCTGGCACGACGGCTGTCCGACGGCCATCTCGGACCTATCGTATCTGCGATTGTCTTACTTCGGTTTCGACGGCGTGGTTCACCAGGGCGAGCTAGTGGTTCATCGCGAGGTTGCCACCGAAGTGATTTCGATTTTCGAAGCGCTGTTCGAGCAGCGTTTTCCTATCGAGAAGATGCGGCTGATCGACGATTACGCGGGCGACGACGACGTCTCGATGGCCGACAACAACACGTCGGCTTTCAACTGTCGTTTCGTTCCGGGAAAGCCCGGTGTGTTTTCCAAGCACAGCAGTGGTCACGCCGTCGACGTCAATCCGCGCATCAATCCCATGA
>CAZTTW010000346.1:0-5566 GCA_964616265.1 uncultured Myxococcales bacterium
GGCCGCCTGTGTGAAACTCTCGGAGCGGAAGAGGATCCAGCCGGAAACCACCAGCACGATGGCGTAAACGTGCTGCAACGGCCGCGGAATCCGTTCGAGCAGCTTGAGCAAGCCGGCCCGTTCGAGGATCAGGACCAAGCCGTGCAGGATCCCCCAAGCAACGAAGGTCCAACTGGCGCCGTGCCAGAAACCGCACAGCAGAAACACCACGAACATCGCGAGGTGCATGCGCCACGCAGGAACCCAGAACTGATTGCCAGTCAGTGGCACGTACAGGTAGTCGCGGAACCACGAGGTCAGCGAGATGTGCCAGCGCTTCCAAAAATCGGTGAGGCTGGTCGACCAATAGGGCAAATCGAAGTTCTCGCGAAAGTGAAACCCGAACATACGTCCAAGCCCGATGGCCATGTCCGAATACCCCGAGAAGTCGAAGTAGATCTGCAGGGTGTAGCAAAGCGCGCCCAGCATGGCATGCACCGACGTCAATTGCGGCAGCGGTAGCTGGAAGCACTTGTCGGCGACCGCGCCCACCGTATTGGCGATGAGGACCTTCTTGGCGAGACCGATGACGAAGCGGTGGATGCCGTACGCGAATTCTTGCCAGCTGTGCCTCCGGTCGCTCAATTCGTGTGCCACATGGCCGTAGCGGACGATGGGGCCGGCCACGAGCTGTGGGAACAGCGAAATGTAGAGTGCCAATCGGAAGGGGCTCTTCTGAACCTCGACCTGCCCGCGCGCAACGTCGATGAGATACGACAGGGCGTGGAAGGTGAAAAACGAAATCCCGAGTGGCAATGGAATGACGGGCAAGACGATCGGGTGGCCGAGCTTGGCGAAGAGGGGGCTCACGTTGCCGAGGAGGAACACCCAATACTTGAAATAGACGAGCAGCCCCAGATTGACAGCCACCGCGAGCGCGAGGGAGAGAAGGCGCGCCCGGCTCTTCTTGGGAAAGTGAGCCACCAGAAGACCGAAGCCGTAGTTGAGACCGATCGACGTCAGCAGCAGAGGCAAGTAACGAAACTCGCCCCACGCGTAGAACCAGAGGCTAGTGAGAAGCAGCCAGAGATTCTTGAGCCGGATGGTGGGGATGAGGTAGTAGCCAGCCAGCGCGATAGGAAAGAACAGGAAGAGGAACAGAAGTGAGCTGAAGACCATGCGCGTGAGGGTCTGGGGAAGCAGGGTCAGGAGAGCTTGCTGTCGACGAGACTGCCGAGGTCACCCACGGTTCGGATCTTGCGCAGCTCTTTGGTGTCGAACTTGATCTTGAAGCGAAGCTCGACCGCCGCGATGAGATTCACGTGGGCCATCGAATCCCAGCCGTCGATGTCGTTGGGGCTCATGTCGGGCTCGATCTCGAGCTTGGGATTCGCGAACACCTGACGGAACACTTCATTGAGAGCTGACTGGCACTTCATACGTCGTCCTCGATGGTTGAGAGATCTCCCGGGTTCTGGCCCAGGTAGCGTGCGCGGAGCACGCGGCGGAGAATCTTGCCGCTTTTGTTCTTCGGGATGCGATCGACGATGACGACGTCCTGCGGGGTAGCTGCCGCCGACAGTCGGTTGGCGACGTGCAACCGAATTTTCATGCGCAGCTCGTCGGACGGCTCGTGGCCGCTGCGAAGCGCGGCGAAGACCACGATCTTCTCGAACAGAACCGGGTCGGGCGCGCCCACCGCCGCCGACTCGGCGACTTCGGGCAGCTCCAGTACGGCGCTTTCGACCTCGAAGGGGCTGACCAGGTGGCCCGAGGTGTTGATGACGTCGTCGTTGCGGGTGGCGAACCAGAAATAGCCGTCCTCGTCCTGGTAGGCCAGGTCGCCCGAATCGTACACGCCGCGCGTGAACCTGGCCCGGTAGGTGTCGGTGCGGTTGAGGTAGTCGCGGAACATCGACGCCCATGGATAGTCGAGCGAGAGATGTCCGACGGTGCGTATGGGACAAGGCTTGCCGTCGTCGTCGACGATGCTGGCGCGGATGGACGAAACCGGCTTGCCCATCGAACCAGGCCGAATGGCGAGCCCTGGACGATTGGCGATCATGATGCCGCCGGTCTCCGTCTGGAACCAGGTGTCGTAGATGTCCCGCTCCAGGACCTCGCGTCCCCAGCGGCTGATCTCGGGATTGAGCGGCTCGCCGACACTGAAGATGCTGCGCAGGCTGCCGATGTCGTAGCTGCGATAGTCGACGTCGGTGGTCCGCGCGAGCATGCGCAGCGCCGTCGGGGCCGTGTACCAGAGCGTGACTTTTTGCTCGGCCAGGATGCGGAACCAGCTGTCGGGATCGAATCCACCGGTGAACTGCAGTTGCGTGATGCCGAGCAGCCACGGACCGAAGATCCCGTAGGACGTGCCCGTGATCCAGCCGTGGTCGGCCGTACACCAGTAGAGGTCGTTTGGCCGGGGCTGCATGATCTCGGCCATGCTGTGCGCGAGGTACGAGGCGGCCGCGTGCACGTGCTGCACGCCCTTGGGCTTGCCCGTCGACCCCGAGGTGTAGTGAATCAGCGAAGGCGTGTCGTCATCCACCTGCGCCGACGCGAACGTCGCCTTTGCGCGCGCCATGCGGGCGGGCAAGCTCAGGACGTCGGGACCAAGATCGGCGTCTGCGTCGACCACCAAGATGACCTTCAGCGCGGGCAAGGACGGGCGAATCCGCTCGAGCCGCGCCAGCGACGCCCGCCGCGTGACGATGCAGGACGCACCACAGTCGCCGAGCCGGTCGATCAGCGCCAAGTCGCCGAAGTTGGCGAACAACGACAACACCGTCGACTTCGCTTTCAGCGTGCCGAGGACGCTGGCAAACACGTCGATGCACTTGGGCACGAAGACCGCCACGACGGCGCCGTTTCCTTGGCCGAGATCGCAGAGCACGTTGGCGAACTGGCAAGCCAAGGCGTCGACCTGATCGAAGCTGTAGTCGCGGAAGGAGAGGTCTGGCCCCACGAGGCGCAACGCGACCTGCCCGCCAGCGGCGGCGCGGCCGGGCCGGGCTTGACAGAGGTCCCCGAGATTCGTCGTCATGATGAGCCGAACCATAGCATTTTCGCCGGTCCTAGAGGGGCGTGACGAAACGAAGCCGCGCCCTTCCCCGACACGCCGCCACCCCCCGGCAGACGAAGCGCACGACAGCTCCTACGATACCGGTTGGTGAGTGTGACGCATGCGGGAGGAAATGCTGGGGCGACCCGCATCGGGCTACTCTGTACAAACCGGGACCGACGGACAAGCCGCCGTGGAACTGTTCACCCAGCGGAGCAGCTCAGGGCTGCCCTTTCGGGCCGTACTTCTCGATCTGACCGTCGCGGGAGGCATGGGCGGCAAAGAGGCGGCGCAACTACTGCGCAAGATGGACCCAAGCGTGCCTCTCTTTGACCAGCGGGTACGCCGACGATCCGGTGATGACCGATCCCGTCGCCTATGGTTTCGCGGCCAGCCTGTGTAAGCCCTTTGCCATGTCCGACCTATCAGAACTGTTCGAAAAGCACGTCGTTGGCCATGAACCAAGCAGATCGGGCGTATCGCCGCCGCAGCCTTCTACTTCATGATGGAGAGCTAGAAATCGTCGAGGGTGAGCCGCTGATGCGGTTGTCTCGAACCTGGCTTCGAGTGGACGTCCCTGGAACGCGTTCGTCTCGTTGCCTGGTTGGGCCAGGCGGCCTTCGTCCTGCTGGCTCGAAGCTCTTGCTTGCTATCGGCGGTCTCGACGTGGACAGGACCGACAGGAGCGGGCGCGGCCACAGCCGCATCGGCAGATGGCAAGCTCACTATCGCGGGTCGCGCCTCGGTCAGCGTCGTCTTGGAGCTGGCGACAGCGGCCGTCTTGGTGCTTCTACCTCCGAATAGAAGAAGACTGAACAGAACTATTCCTGCGACGCCGCTGGCAACAAGCGTGGCAACCTTTGTCTTGGACGGTTTTCTCCGCAGCCAACGCATGGCCCTGGCAAAGAGCGCCCGTTCCTTGCCAAGGAAGCCCACGGCGTAACTCAGGCCGAGGTGTGCTTGCCAGATAGTCGTCTGGTCTTCCGTCAAGCTCCCCGCTGCCTGCTTTCCAGAAGCAATGTCCGGCTTTGCGCCAAGTGCGGCAGCTTCCAAGTCTTGTGCGAAGTCCCGGATGCTTGGATAACGATCGGTTGGTCGCTTCGACAGCGCACGCAAGAGAACGGCTTCGACCGTCGCAGGAATGTCGGGCGCGTAGCTCGCGAGTGGCGGCGGCGGAAAGTGTCGCAGTTGGTAGAACAGCGCATCGGCGTTGTCGGCGAAGAAAGGTGGACGACCCGCCAGCATTTCCCAGACGATACAAGCCAGCGCCCATTGATCGACCCGATGGTCGACGTCGGAGCTCGGTCCGAAGGCTTGCTCGGGCGCCATGTAAGCCGGCGTGCCGACGGTCCGTGATGCATCGGTAACCTTGCTTTGATCGGCTTTGATTTTCGAGACGCCGAAGTCGAGTACCTTCACGAAATCGGGTTCGTGCGGGACATGAACCAGGAAAACATTGGCGGGCGTTAGATCGCGATGAATGATGCCCTTGGCGTGCACGGCGGCGACCGCCGACGCGACCTGGCGCGCAATTGTAATCGCCTTTGCCAAGGGAACGACACCTGAGCGCTGGATTCGGCGGTCGAGATCTTCGCCCTCGAGGAACTCCATCACGAGGTACGGCTGCTCGTCGGAGGACGAGCCAAAATCGATGACATTCACAAGGTTCGGATGGCCGAGCCGCGAAGCGACGACTGCCTCGCGGTGGAAGCGTGCCAGCGCTTCGCTGTTTCTTGCCTGGGCGCGATTAAGCACCTTAACCGCCACGCGCTTTCGTAGGCGGAGGTGATGGGCTTCATACACCGCCCCCATTCCACCTTGGCCGATCCGCCCGACGAGTTTGTACACGTCCCCCAGCACGATGCCGACCAGGGGATCTGACTCATTTGACATGGAGGTGTAGCGTACTGACCATCGTCCGCCTCATGCTGGAGCATGAGTTCGCGGCGCCTATTCCGATGACGTCGATGCGCCTATTCCGACAACAGCGATAATAGCGCTGATCCTAAGGGTTGGACAGGACGACGCACGACGGCGAACCAGTAATGCTCTCGTCCTTACCTGTACGCAATGGTGTGTCTCCAGCTTGGCCAGTCATCGGAGCCTATCAACTACCACAGGTCGGGAATTTCCGCGCGGCACTCTCGAAATTGTGAGAGGCCGATGGCGGGAGACCCGCGGACTGGCGAGAGAATTCCCCGAGAACTTGGCACGTACCGCGTGGCCCGGCTCTTGCTGACGGTAGGCGCCGAGGAGCTAGCATGACCAATCGAGTTGGATCCTATTCACAGGTTTCTTTCATCGGCGGCGCCGCCGCCAGCTTCCTAACCTTCGCCCTCTCCTTCGCGGGCTGTGGTGGGAGCGAACCCACCGGCGGCGCTGGCGGCGATGCCGATGCGGCGGCCGCTCCCGACGGAAATAGCGCTGACGCGACGGTCAGCCCGCCATCGAGCCTCGCCGCGTACACACTCAGCTACCGCAGCCAGGTGCGCGTGCCGGCGGATGGAACGGTCATGACCTACG
>CAZTTW010000347.1:0-1760 GCA_964616265.1 uncultured Myxococcales bacterium
CGACTACTGGCTCGGCGGACACGGCAGTCGGCACGGGGGACGCCTTCGCGGGGGACACCCCGATCAGGGAAAGCTGCTCCGTAAGGGACGCCGCCTGTGCCCGCTCGGCTGCCACCGCCGGTGGTGCAGGCCGCGCGACCTTGAGCGCCCACCAGTCCGGCTCCGGAAGAACGCGACAAGAGAGCTCGGCATCCTCGCCTGCGACTCGGTCGAGCCACTCGGGCCCGACCAGGAAGGCAGGTGCCACGGCCTCGGCCAGGGACAGTCCGCCGTGCTCGCCGTAGTGAGGCGCCCGATTGGCCACTGCCGTATCCCACAAAGCAGCGACACCGGCTGCCCCACGCGGTTTCCACGATGTCCTCGGCAGAAGCACTTCGTCGGCCTTGGGCTGCTCACCCTCAGCCAGCGGACGCCATCGAGATCCGCCGGCCTGCCCTTGCGAAAGCCGCCCAGGCACGACTTGCATCGCATCTCCGGAAACATGACCATGGTCTGCTACGAGCAGAACAGCGCGCTCCGCACCGTCGGCAGCGCTTAGGAGTGCTTCCAGTGGAAGAATGGGCGTTCGGCTGTAGTCGACTGCAACCTGCAGGCTGCCCCTGAGCTGCTCATCAATGGCGTTGACCACGACGGAGACGATACGATGCTCTCCTGCAATTGCGCTCTTCACCTGGTCGACCAGCTCGTGTCCGGCGTGGATGTCCCGCCGGAAAAACACGGTCAGTGGTTCTTCGCCCACCAGCTCTCGAACATACGGGTTCGCCGCCCAGCGCGCGTCGTCGCGATCGGTTCCCTGGTCGCCAAAGCGCGGATCGGCGATGCCCGCAAACAGGGCAGAACGGCTCACCTCGGTCAGCGTGGGTGCCGCGGCGAGCACGGGAGGGATCGGAAGTGTCCCGTTCCAGCCTGGCACGCGCCATGCGATGGGGCGCCATCTGCGTTGATCGCGCAGCCGGTGAAGGAGCTGCACCGCCGATGCATAGCTCATTCCGTCCATGACGACGAGCAGCAGCCGCCGATGCTCGCCACCCTTGAGGAATGGCGCCACGATACGCTTCGTGACGTGCTCGATGGGCAACACCTCACTCGAAGGCTTTCCTGCATCCACCCATGCGACGTAGGCTTGGGCGAAACGTTGGTCATCCGCGCGTGCGACCGCATCGACTCTATCGAGAAGTCGCCGAACGGCACCAGCAAGCTCCTCGCCAGCACCGCGCATTCCGCGAACCGTCTGCCGCGCCCAATCCAGGAAACCACCCTCCTCCGCATAGCGTCGAGCGAGATCGACCGCCGGCTGCCAAGCGCTGCCGTATTCGGCGAGCTGTGGGCGCACACACCGGGCGAGCAACCATGCAGCCAGTCGGGCGGCCATCTTTCTCGCCTCAACGTGCTCAGAGCGACGGATCGCCCGATCGAGCCGATGGTCGCCGAGGCGTTCGAGGGATGCGAGAGCCGCTACCAGAGCGTCCGGTGTCGGCGATTCGACAAACGATGATAGGGCCTCGGCGAGTGCAATCTCGCGCGCCCTGTGGCCTGCGGGCAGCCACTCGCTGGCGGCGGCAAGTGCGGAAACGCCACCATTGAGTGCAAGCGCTTCGGCATCGTCGAGCAATCGTCGATCGTCCGCGCTCTCGGCCGAAAGCACCGATTGTAGAAACGTCGGGGCCGAGGCAGTTGACTGCGCCGCCCGAATCTCGGTTGCAAAACCGGGCGTCCAGCTCGCGAGCTTGTAGGGGCCGGCCCCTACATTTTCGGTGCTC
>CAZTTW010000347.1:1770-5561 GCA_964616265.1 uncultured Myxococcales bacterium
CAAGTACGAGTCGGGATGCTGTTCAGCGGCTGTCAGCAACACCAGCGCCTGGATAGCCCGCTCGACAAGCCCGCGTTCCCAGGCACACCACCCAAGAACACCCACCGGACCAAGATGCTCTGCAAGCCAGTCAAGGGCTTCACGTCGAACGGCGCGAAGCAGGTCATCCGTTTCACAGCTCTTGGCGAACGCCAGGCCGGCGTCGGAGCCACGCACCCAGCGGAGCCACTCGCTGGCGCTCCCGAGCGCGCCTTCGGGAATGCCGAACCTTGCCTCCAGGAAGCGTTGCCAAAGCTCCGTTCGTGTGATGCGAAGCCCCGTCACCTTGCGAAGCCCATCGGTTCCCCCGGAAAGGACCAGGCGAGCAAGCGCCGACGAGGAGAGCCCAGGATCTACCTGGCGCGCACCGAAGAGAGCGGCCAGCCGGGCGTCACGAGCGACGTGGTAGATTCGGCCACCTGCAAGCCGACAAGCGACGTCCAGCGGGAGCGAGTCTTCGACCCAGTCGACGAGGTACACGCTCCCCTTCGCTGTCGCCTCTCCCGGCAGCGGCAGCCTCGATCGCAGATCGAGCTCGCACGCTGTCGGGATGATCTCCCATGAGAGCCCGTCCAGATCGAAACGCCCAGGTTGGCCACGACCGAACAGCGCTAGCAATCGCGAACGGTGGTCGCGACGAAAGAGCCGCTCCACTTCGAGGCGGACGTCACCTTCACCCAGGAACGGAGACTCCATCATTCCGGCCTCCGCCTCCACGCAGTGATCCGGATGGAGATGCGTGATGCCCCCTTGCCCTCGGCCTCAAGCCGTCCCGCAAGTTTCCGAAGGTCATCAGCTGCCGTCTTCGAATTCGCAAGATCCCTCGCTTCGTCGAAGACGACTTCTTCCTCATCCATCGGAAGAGACGACGGCCTCGATATCGGCACTCGTAGCAGCTCGTCAGCGCGCCGGGTGAGGTCAGCAAGGCCATCGGCAAGCATCTTATTGATCTCATCCTCCGTCAGCAGCGTGGCGAGATCTTCGAGTAACAGCTTCGCCCGCTCGCCACATTCAGCATTCCCTAGCAGCCCCTTAACCTGTCGGAGGACGATCCAGCGCGCATCCTCCTGCAAGAGCCGCTTGGCCGTAGATGCGGTTGTAAAGCTCCGCCCCATCGCCTTCAGGGAGGTCGTCGGGGTGAAACCGGCGAGATCGCGCACGATCGAGGCGCCATCCTCGCGACTCAGCCGATCGAGCAACGCCGCACACGCCCTCGCCGTAGCGAGGCGCGGCGAATCCCCTGGCGCGGCCCAGTCCCGAATCCTCGGATCTAACGACGCCGGGAGATCGACTGCATCATGAGCCACTGTCAGCGATTCCTTCACCCTGTCGACGAAGGCCGCGAGGTTGCGCGCGCCGAGGGCGCGCCCACCAATCGACACGCCGAACAGATCCCCAGCGCGGTTCAAACCCTCCGTCCACTCGGCAGGCGTCGGCAGCTCTGGACGCAAGAGCTCGACGTCGTCAGGTAGCTGTCCAGGACGTGGCAACGCGTAGCTGCGGCCATCGCAACGGAAGGTCCGTCCGCTCCACGATGCGTAGAGCGAGATAAGGATGTCCTGCACCTCCGGCGGCAGGCCCCGCGTCCCTTGCGGGTCGAGCCACCCTCGTACGATTCCGACGGTCGGCGTTTCGATGCCCGCTTGTTGGCGCCGTTGCTCGACATCCTGGAAGGGCCGCTCCCGCAGCAAAACCGCGACGTCACCGGTGTCGGTGATACCGAGCGGATCGGCGTATGCACGTAGGTCATTGCGTTCACCGCGTTCCACGCTCATGCGACGATCGCCTTCGTCTAGAAGTTTCTCGACCAGTACAGCCACCTTCTCCATCCGCGTTGCGGAAACTGGACCGTCGAAGCGCGGGTGGTGCGGGTACTTCTTCGAAAGCAGCGTGTCGATAACCTGCCTGAAGCCATCCTTCATCGTGCCGGCGAGGAGAGTCCGGATGTCGAGATCGCCGAGCAGCGGGATGAAGTGTTCATCGACGGATCTCGATTGGTCGAGAAAGGGGCTGTCTGCCACCATCGCAAGCCCGTAGGATTGCGCGAGAATCCGTATGACGAGAGACTCCTTCTGGCCGCGCAAGCTCGCCAGATCGGCGCGTGTGGTCGTTTGATCTTCAACACGAAGGTGCCCCAGGTACTTGCGTGCATCCCCGAGGATGTGCTCGAGCAAAACAAGTTCGCCCAGCTCGCGTTCGAGGGCGTGCGAGAAGAATGTCGGAAGCCAGACCACGGTAGGGTTCGGTGATGCGTCAGCAGGCCGCGAATCACGATAGCGCTCGACGGTCCGGAGATCCTCGTCGGGGCCATGCCCATGTTCGTCGAATGGGTAGTCGATGATTACCTGCCACTCTAACTCGCGTGGACAGGTCAGCGTGGTGTCGTCCATCTCGCGCACGTTTCCATAGCGCACACGACCTCTCCGACGCGTTCCATGGAAAGCTATCTCTGCCTCGACGACCGTGCCTTCGCTCTTGAGCTCCAGAGCCTGGAAGAGCAGGTTTCGCATGGTGTTCTTGCGCGCCCCCGGGGTATCCGCTTCGGCGGCCTGCGCGAGGATCGGCTGCAGATCGACGCCGGCGAGATGGACGCTTACCTCGGGATCCGCTTGCTCGCCTAGGCGGATCGCACCGATCTGGCTTGCCCAGTCCCGCAGACGCTGGGCCACCACCTGCATCTCGGCACCGGGGATCGGCGACGCGATGGTGCCATGGTTCAGGAAAGCCAGGCGCTTGACCGTCAGCCCCTTGAACGGCTTGGCCTCGGGAACCAGTGCCGCCATGAGCAGCGTCTTCGCAAGGCGATTGTCGTTGCGGCACATTTGCTGCGTGCAGCCGCTGCAACCTAGCCTGCGGTCGTGCTCCTCACGCATCCGCTGGCAAGCGCTCGGGCTGTCCGTGCTGTGCTGGCGACGAATGATAGGCAGAAAGCTCTCGCGGTATAGGTCCCGCGCCCGGTCGAACCTGGCCTTCATCACCGGGTCGTCGATGGGATCTTCGCTCTCCGCGAGCGCATCGAAGGCATCGCCGACGGGAACCACCCTGCCAGTTTCCAAGTCGGGTAGATGGTTGACTAGTAGCTCCATCAAGATACGGATCGCGGTGCGCTCACGCTGTAGACAGTCCGACAAGGCGACCAACGCCTCGATGAGTGCCGGCGAGAACGGGTAGACCTTCTTGAAGTCCGCCTCGTCTCCCTCGCTTCCGATTAGGACGCTCTGAGCCTGCCCAGCCGCCCGCCATGTCTTCGCGAAGTCGTCGGCGAGCTGTTGGGCCGCCGACTCGTTCTTGGGACGGACCACGCGATGGGCGACGATGGCGGGAAGGTTGCTGTCGGCGAGCGTGACCATCTCGAAGCGTCCGTCGTGATGCGAGAACTTGCGCGACAGCTCGGTGCGCACGGCCCCCTGCGCCTGCTCGCCAAGGAATTCTGACAGATCCCTCTGCCGGGCAATGAAGCTCACTATCGGGATTTCCCGATCGGCATCCTGCGCCTCCTTCAGCTTCACCATCTTCTCGGCCTCTCGCCCGACGAACTGCAGATCGCTCGAGTTGCCGGCGAGCCACAACACCAGCTCGTCAAGGTAGAGCACGATCGCATCGAAACCGAGTTTCTTGGCATGCCGGCTCATCACCCCTAGACCCGTGTCCAGGTCGACGAAGCGGTCCTGTTGTGCCGTGAAAGAGGTGAAGAAGATCCGCACCAGATCGCTGAAGAGCTTGGCACGCGGGCTCTGGGCGTCTCGATCCGC
>CAZTTW010000348.1:0-5555 GCA_964616265.1 uncultured Myxococcales bacterium
GCGGCGGATTCGAGGTGTTCGTGCAGCTCGTGATGGCCGCGATCAGCACGGAGCCGCTTTGCACATTGGGATCCGCCGGAACGGGACCTTGCGGAACCGCCACGCCGGGCTTGACCGCCTTGGTGAGCGCGGGCAGGGCACCGGCAAAACCCACTGGAACTTGGCCGAGTGCCACGCGATCCTGGGGCCTGCGGGGACCCGCCAGGCTCGCCTCGACGGTGCCCATGTCCAAGTCCACGACCTTGGTGTAACTGGCCTCCGGCTGTCCTGCCTCGGCGAAGATGCCTTGCTCGCGACAGTAGGCTTCGACGAGCTTGACCGAGTCTTCGCTGCGGCCAGTGAGGCGCATGTAGCGAATGGTTTCGGCGTCGACCGGAAAGAGGCCGCAGGTGGCACCGTACTCGGGCGCCATGTTCGCGATGGTCGCGCGATCGGCGAGTGGCAAGGTGGGCACGCCCGGTCCGAAGAATTCGACCAGCTTGCCGACCACGCCCAGCTTGCGCAGGATTTCCGTGATGGTGAGGACGAGGTCGGTGGCGGTCACGCCCGCGCGCAGCTGACCCGACAGCCGAACGCCGACGACCTGAGGAATGAGCAGCGGCATGGGCTGGCCCAGCATGGCCGCCTCGGCTTCGATGCCGCCCACGCCCCAGCCGAGCACGCCGAGGCCGTTCACCATCGTGGTGTGCGAGTCGGTGCCGACGACGGTGTCGGGGTAGGCTTGCACGACACCGGGCCGCTTGTGATCGGGCGCCTGGAAGACGACGCGCGCCAGGTACTCGATGTTGATCTGGTGGACGATGCCCGTGTCGGGTGGAACGACGGCGAAATTGCGGAATGCGGTTTGACCCCAGCGCAGAAATCCGTAGCGCTCGTGGTTGCGCTGGAACTCCAGCTCGCTGTTCCTGGCCAGTGCCGTTTTGCTGGCTTGCTCGTCGATTTGCACCGAGTGATCGATGACCAGCTCGGCCGGCAACAGAGGATTGATGCGCGCCGGATCCCCGCCCAGGCGCTTGGTCGCTGCCCGCATGGCTGCCAAGTCGACGACGGCTGGCACGCCCGTGAAGTCTTGCATGATGACCCGTGCGGGCATGAACGCGATTTCGGTCGACGGTTCTGCGGCGGGTTGCCACTTGGCTAGGGACTCGATGTGCGCCGCGGTTACGGTTTGTCCGTCTTCCCGGCGCAGTAGGTTTTCAAGCAGCACCTTGAGCGAGAACGGCAGGTGCTTGATGTCGAATCCAGCGTCGGCGAGCTTCGCGAAGCGAAAAATCTCGAAGCTGCTACTGCCGACCGTCAACGTGGAGCGGGTCTTGAAAGTATCGGTCATCGTGCCGCTAAACTAGCAAGGTCCGGCCAGCAAATCGAGACGCTGTGTATGCTCCTTGTCATTCTTGGGCAGCCGTAGCCAGTTCGGACTGACACAGGTCGAGTTTGGGTTATGGTTAGAGGACAACATCGTGAGCAATGGAACGAGTCACCTCGCTTGGTTGGCACCCGCACTGCGGGATGGCGAGGTCACGCCCGGCATCGTCGGCAGGCACGGCAACATCCTCGTCGTCGACGACAGCCTCGAAAATTTGCGCATCCTCGGCGAGCTCCTGCGTGTCGAGGGCTATTTCGTGCGCGTGGCGGCGGATGGGGCTGCGGCGCTCGCAGCCGCGATTTCGGACCCACCCGATCTCATTTTGCTGGACCTGATGATGCCGCTGATGGACGGCTTCGAGGTGTGCCAACGGCTCAAGGCCGAGCCGCGGCTCTCTGCGATTCCGGTCATCTTTCTTTCGGCAATCGACGAGTCGAGTGAAAAGGTTCGCGCGTTTTCGGCCGGCGCCGTCGACTATGTGTCCAAGCCGTTCCACTTTCCCGAGGTGCGCATGCGCGTGGAAACCCACCTGCGCTTGCGCCGACTGCAAGTCGAGCTGGAAGCCAAAAATCGTCGCTTGTTCGAATTGGTAAGCGAGCAGGTACGCGAAATTTCGGATTCGCAAATGGCCACGATTTTCGCGCTGGCCAAGTTGGCCGAATCGCGTGACGGCGAGACGGGCAAGCATATCGAACGCGTGCAGCTCTATTGCAAGCTGCTGGCAGCGACCTTGGCTGAACAGGAAAGCTACGTCGGTCGTATCGATGAATCGTTCATCGAGAACATGTTTCTGGCGAGCCCGCTGCACGACATCGGCAAAGTAGCGATCCGCGACCACATCCTGCTCAAGCAGGGCGAGCTGACCCCCGCGGAATTCGAAGAAATGAAGCTGCATACGACCCTCGGTGCGAAAACCTTGGAAGCCGTGAAGCTGCGCTACCCGCGCAATGAATTCCTTCGCGTCGGGATCGAGATCGCGCGCTGCCACCACGAGCGATGGAACGGAGAGGGCTACCCGGCAGGTCTGGCGGGCCGGGACATACCGCTTTCAGCCCGTATCATGGCAGTGGCCGACTCTTACGATGCGGCCCGTTCAAGGCGCTGCTATAAGCCAGCCTTGAGCCACGACCAGTGTCGCGAGGCTCTGGCCGGCCGCGCTGCTACCTATCTCGATCCCGACGTTGTCGCCGCCTTCGAGCAAGTGCAAGGCTTGTTCGAAGACATCGCCGCAGCGCTCAACGACTGACCCCGTGCCTTATCGGCACGATTTGTGTGCGGAATCTGCAGCAAATAGCGCCTTCTTTGGAGCAAACTGCGTGAAGTCGCGGACTTAGAGGCGGGCACATCCTTTGCTCGTCGAGAAGCCCCATGGCCGACTCGTCGCCGCGCAGGAAAGGAAGCCCCAAGCATTGAGATCGCCCCCCAGCTATTTTCGATGGGCACTTCTGGTGTTGTCGGCGGTCATGGCGGCCGTGTTGGTGGCGACCGGGCTCTGGGTGCAAGCTGGGCTTGCCAAGGCGGCGACCACGGTCACGCAGGGCCAGGCGATCAACATCGCGTTTGCCGCTCGCCGCGTGCTGCGTGCCACGAACGAGCTCGATTCGCATGTCTTGCAAGAGGTGGTGGACGAGCTTGGGGGCCAAGGCCTTCGATTCGTCGAGGTGACCACCCGCGACGGTCAATTCGTCGCCCGCGGCGGCGCGAGCGCGACTGGCGTCGCGTGGCCGG
Source organism: uncultured Myxococcales bacterium (assembly GCA_964616265.1). Classification (GTDB taxonomy): domain Bacteria; phylum Myxococcota_A; class Polyangia; order Fen-1088; family Fen-1088; genus Fen-1118. Next base: position 3,095 of record CAZTTW010000348.1, read on the forward strand.
TTGCTCATAGCCTCGGTCCCAACGCCGCGATTAGCTTCGTCCCCGGTGGCTATGCAGCTCGTATTACGGTGACACCGCCCGATCCGCCGCCGGGAGCGCCGCCGCCACCCGCACCCCCGCCGCCGGATCACCCGCTGCATGGCAAGCACATGCTTTTCGAGGTCGACTCGGTCGCCGCGCACGCCCTGCTTTGGCGAGCACGGGTAACGTCCGCCGTGAGCTTGCTAGCCGCGCTGATTTTGTTCGGGCTGGCGGCGTTGTTTCTCAGGTTGGTTCGACACGCAGAAAAGGTCTCCGCCCAGCTCGAGCACGATCGCCAGCTCAAGGCGCTTGGCCAGATGTCGGCGGTGCTCGGCCACGAAATCAAGAATCCACTGGCGTCGCTCAAGGGGCACGTGCAGCTGCTGCTCGAAAAGCTTCCCCTGGAGCATCCGGGACGCAAAGGAGCCGAGGTCGTCCTACGCGAGACGATTCGCCTCGAAGAGCTTTCTCGTCACGTGCTCGAGTTCGCGCGGTCGGGCGCCGTCAACTGCGAGGCCGCGGACCCTCAGGCGGTCGCACGCACGGCAATCGACAGCATGGGTGGCAGCGACGTGCGGTTTCACGTGGATGTGGTGCCGGCCGTGTGGCCGCTCGACCGCGTCCGCATGGAAGAAGTGCTGGTGAATCTGCTGCGCAACGCCCGCGAAGCCTCGCCCGCCGGGCAGCCCGTCGAAGTCACCCTCGGGGTGCAGGGCGAGCGCTCGCTCGCCATCGAAGTGCGCGATCACGGTCCGGGCCTCGAGCCCGGCGAAGAAGAGCGGGTTTTCGAACCGTTTTATACCCGTCGCGCGAAAGGCACGGGCCTTGGCCTGGCCCTGGCGCGCCGAATTGTTGAAGGCCACGGCGGCACGATCACCGCCCACAATCATCCCGATGGAGGCGCCGTCTTTTCCGTTCGGTTGCCGCCGTCTGTGCGAGGAGTCTAGTCATGGAACGTGTTCTTGTTGTCGACGACGAAGAAGGCATTCGTACCTTCATTGGAGAGGTGCTGGAAGGCGAAGGGTTGAAAGTCACGCTAGCCGGTGACGGGGAAGTCGCGGCCCGCTTTCTCGACCGAGAGTCTTTTCACTTGATGATCACCGATCTCAAGATGCCGGGGCTCGACGGCATGTCGCTCCTGCGCAAGGCGCGCTCGGAGTCGCCCGAGACCGAGGTCGTGGTGCTCACGGCGCACGGCACGGTGGCTGGTGCGGTGGAAGCGATGAAGCTCGGTGCGTTCGACTATCTCGACAAGCCCCTGTCCGGCCCGGACGAGCTGCGCCTGGTTGCGAGTCGAGCCATCGAACACCGCCAGCTTCGCGAGGTCGCTCAGCGGATGCGGCCGGCCGTCGATGGCGAGCCGACCATCGTGGCTGAGGACCGCGCGATGCAGGCGGTGATGGGGCAGCTGCGCAAGGTCGCCGGCACGGAAGCCAGCGTTCTCTTGCTCGGGGAAAGCGGCACTGGCAAGGAAATGCTGGCCCACGCGCTTCACCGGGAAAGCAAGCGAAATACCGGGCCTTTCGTGGCGGTCAACTGCGCTGCCATCTCCGATTCGCTCCTGGAAAGTGAGATGTTCGGCCACGAGAAGGGCGCCTTTACGGGGGCCGTCTCCTCACACCGGGGCCGGTTCGAGCTGGCCGACGGTGGCACCCTGTTCCTCGACGAGGTCAGCGAGCTGCGACCGCAGTTGCAGGCGAAGCTGTTGCGCGTATTGCAAGAACGTCGTTTCGAGCGCGTCGGTGGTACACGCACTATCGAGGTCGACGTACGCATCGTGGCGGCCACCAACAGTGATCTTGGCGACGAAATGCTCGCCGGCCGCTTCCGCGAGGATCTGTACCACCGGCTGGCCGTCTTCCCCATCCGTATCCCTCCGCTGCGCGAACGCTTGGCCGATATCATTCCGTTGGCCGAAGATCTCTTGGCGCGCATTGCCCGGCAGCTCGGGCGGCCGCGGCTCACGCTGGACGCCGAAGCGCACGCTCGGCTGTTGTCCTATTCCTGGCCGGGAAACGTTCGCGAGCTTGGCAATGTGCTGGAACGCGCCGCCATTCTGTCCGAGGGCGTTGTTCTCGGTGCCGATCTCATTCTCACCGGGCCACTGCCCGCGCCTTCCCAAGCGACAAGCCTGACCGCGGCCGAGAAGCTCGATGACCTCGAGAAGGAGGCCATTCGCCGCATGTTGGTACTCACGGGCGGCAATCGCAAGCAGACCGCGGCGCGGCTCGGCATTGGCCTGCGAACTCTTTACGACAAGCTCAAGGTCTACGATCTCCAGTAAGGGTTTGAAGGGGCGAGCGGACTTCACCTCCACCTGCGGCCGAGCCTTTGCAAGATTTTTCACCCCACCTGCGGCCGAGCCTTTGGCTCGGCCCTGCCACGTGGCGATTCTTCTCACTTTTCGTTGGGTGAGTGTGTAGAAGATGGGGCACCCCAA
>CAZTTW010000349.1:0-2356 GCA_964616265.1 uncultured Myxococcales bacterium
AGGCCGTAGCCAAGATGTTGCCCAGCTCGGCTGGGTCCACGCGCTCGTCGGATACCCTGACCTTGCTCGCGTACTCAGCGGCCAAACCGGCACGGTCACGTAGCTTCGGCGCGCGTTCGAGGATGCGGGCGTAGGCCTCGCAGGCGTAGGCGAAGGTCTCGCGCTTCTGGTACTTGATATCCAACAGCCACTCTCGCCTTCTCGTTTCGACGAGCCCTATCGTGCGCTGCTTGCAGTTGTGGAAGATGTGCGCAGTCTCGTGGACGACGAAATCGGCGAAAGGGTCGCACTCGGCGAAGTAGGCTAGCGAGACGTAGCACGTGGTCTCTTCGCTCAGGCCCACGATCTGGGGCGCCTCTGGCCCAAGCAGGGGTGCGTTCATGCTGCCGAGGTACAGGTTCGCCAAGTCCCATGCGCTGTGGAGCCAGGTGGATCCTAGAAGCACCTGCTCGATGTTCACGGGTGTGAGAAACACGACTGACTTTTCCAGCACGGCCAGCACGGTTTCCTGTTCATCGCGACGAAACAGACCTCGCACCATCGGCTCGACCTTCTTGCGCGTAAACGCAACCAGGTCGCTGGGAAAAGGAGCGGTATGGAATTGCCCCGACCGCTTCTTCACCTCCGCCGCCAGGGCCATTAGCATGTCTTCCCCGGCCTTGGTCTCGCGCTCGATGATATTTCCTGGCCACGCTGGAAACTTAGGGTCGTGATCGCCGGTGCGGAGGTAGTCGCGAACGGCAGCTTGTCGGGCGGAAGCGCATTTTTGTTCGGCCGCGGTTGGCATCGGCGTTGGAGCAGAGCCTCTACCTCACCCCCATCATTTTTGCGAACGTAACCGCGAGATGACGCGGACGGGTAGGTTCCGGAACCGAAGGTCCATGTGTTCTCCGGACATCGACGTCATCGTGTGTTTCAGTTCGTTCCGAAACCATCGTGGACAATTTTGGAATAGTCCATCGTGGGTCTGTGGTGTCCGGGGGTAGGATTTGACTCTCCGAGGGTGACCCTAGTCCGACCCTCAAACCTGTGAGTAGGAAAGATGCTGTACCCGGAACTCAGATTGGAATTTGTCGACGAAGTGCCTGCGGCACCGACACCTCTCGCCAACACCATAAAGGCTCGTGAAGTGCCAGAGGGGGAGGCGGCCTGCTATGTCGGAGAGAACCGTTTGGTCGCCATCGAAGGAGACGATATTGTGCTTTTTGCTGCAGCTGACGGCGCAGGGCCATTGCGGGAGCTTGAACGCCAAACAACGTACGATGGTCGGTTGGTGGCTACGGTCGGGAACGTGGTCGTGCTGGCTGGCGAAGGCGCGCCATGGGTCTTTTTCCGTTGTCAGGGCGATCACTTGATCCCCGTCGGCGAGATCCGTCCGGACACCTTGCAGATCTTTGAGCACATCCTGATGAATGACCGGGTCTACTTGATCGGGCGTGGTGCTGGGACAGCCGAACAAGTAGTGATCCCCGTGCTCGATCAGCCGCCACTCCCCCCAAGTGTCGGCCACTACGACCACCTCGAAGCCTGGCGCACCATGGTTGGGATCCCGCGCTCTGCCGACAGGTGGAACAGCTACCGCAGCTTCCAAGAGGTTCTCTCTGAAGTTCTTGCAGCGACTGGCACCGCCGTTCTCGCCGTTCCCGGAGGAGCCCCGGCCACGCTGGTGTTGTGGTTCCGAGATGGCTGCGCCGGACTTTCCGTGCTCGCCGTGCCCAGGTCGACCTTGATCGGAGAAGCGCGCTTCTCGCTGTGGGGTCTCGATGGACTGCACTTGGCCGAGAACGACGGCGCAAGTCGTGTGCAAGCGGTGCTCCAGCCCTTCTGGCGGTTTGTGGTGGGTCTCGCCGACGAAGACCAGGAACATCCTGTCGAGATAGCCGAGCGGATTGAGAACGTGGTCTGCGTACGGACGTCGTGATGATTGCTACCGTGGTGCCGCAGACAGTGGTACCTGACTGATGCCTAGGCCGTTGGGACAGGTGTCGCTCCCAGCAACGCGGCTCCACGCGAGCAGCAAAAGGCCCTCTTCGGGAAGCGGAAGCCCCCAATCAAGCGCCACAGTGCCAATGATGTCGATCTTCTCTTCGAACACGATCTTGCCCCCCTGGCGCACGCGAATGACGGCGTCTCCAGCCGACGCCACGACACCGCGTTCTTTCCAGCGGACCGATGAAATAAAATCGTCGTTTCGTTTGGCCTCAATACGTCGGGCGGCCGAAAGGGAGGAAAATCCCAATTGTCCCAGCATACCTTCGGCCGCCGCCACTCGATTGGCGACCTTCCGTAGGGCTGCCGGAATGACTGCCCCGGACGCGTCCAGATCGGGTCCCAAAGTGAGTGCCGCCTCAAACAC
>CAZTTW010000349.1:2366-5548 GCA_964616265.1 uncultured Myxococcales bacterium
AACACATCGCTGTTCCCGGTCGCCGTCACGTGAAGGTTCCACGTCTCGTCAATGAAGGCTGCTTGGCGCCGAGATGGCGACCAAGCCACGCCCGCCGGGGGTGCCTCGCCGTCCCGATACCGGAGATCGACCTTGGTCTTCGCAGCCGGAAGGTTGGCAACGAGCGCAGCGAACTCGTGTCCCTGTCTCGCCAGCCAAGCCATCTCAAACGGTGTCACGCGCATGCCCTCGGAGAAGATCTGTTCTGCCTCTAGCGTCTTGCCAGCTGTGAGGAGGGCGTGGACGAGCTTGAGGCGTAGATCGGCTTGATCGGGGTCGACTCCGACCGCCCTGCGGAGGGTCTCCAATTCCGCCGCGCCCTGGCCGTGCTCCGCCGTCGCCACAAGCAGCCGCGCTTGAAGGGCTTCGTGCGTGATTGTCAGCTTTCGCTCCGGTGGACAATCGCGGCCAAGCCTGAGAATAATCGTATTCTCAGTTGTCTCCTCGTCCACGCCAAGAAGATCTGTCACGTCACCAGGCAGCGGCAGAAGTGCGTTGTTTCGCCCCTGTCGGATGAGCAAAGTCCGGTGGGGTGACAGTGAGAGACGTTCACCCGAGGAGAGAACGAAAGCGCCACCTCGTTTGGACACAGGTGCTCCCTGGGCCGCGGTGGCCACTAGGCACGCTAGAGGCAAAAGGAGGAACAGGCCTCGTCCGTGTATCGCCATGCCTACCCCCAGTGAATGAAACGCGGCGGATTCTCCGGGCTGATATTGCCCTTGTTTTCGGCCGTGTCGGACGGTGCGAATCCGCCAGCCGCGAGCGACTTGCACCGCCAAATCCCCAGGTGAAGAAACTTTCTGTGGAGATCCGCGCTGGCGAAGGTTTTGAGCTGGATGATTGGACCGGGAGTCTTTGCCCCGTCGGCCGAGAACGTCCACAGCTCCTTCTCCTTGGTGCTAGGCATGAGTGGTCCGCCTCCTTTGGCGCGGATCAAAAGGAGACCGGCGTGGTGATCCCAATTGACTTTGCCCCGCAGCGTACGCACCAGCTGGTTATCGGTCGCGTCGGCGTCGTCGAGACTGAACGCGATTTTCCATAACTCGCTCGACTTGATCTTGTCGATGTCCTTGTCGCTCTTGCCGGTGGCCTTGGTTGCCTTGAACTTCTTGAGCCAGGATCGAATCTCCTTTTCGGCGGCGGGCACATCCTTCGACTTGATATCACCGAGCGAGTAGACGTTTACTGGGCCAAGGGCGTCGACTAGTTTCTCGCCCTCATCGGTGGGGGCATCGGTGTCAGGATCGAAGTATCGCGCCATGCGGATGTATTCGATGCACTTGAAGGCCTTGTTCGCGGTCTTTTCCTGCGGCCATGTCGTCTCGTCGTCGGGATCGTAGCTGCTGCCCAGGGTGTCGCCAAACCCCGTGATGGGGGAGAGGAACTCCAGGTACCCACGATGGCTGATGCTGCCGAACTTGTGGAGCGCCGAGCTGAAGAGCGGCAAGTAGCACATGGCCGTGGCGCTACCTGCGGTCGTGAAATTCTTACCGTAGTTGAACCAGTAGCCGAGAAAGAAGTTGACGTGCTGGTTGCAAACCGAACCCTTTCCCCAGTTCCAGCGCTGATCCTTCTCGGAGTATTCCTTGGGTTTGGCGGTGTCGTAGCGCGCGTTGTTGTCGACGTAGGCGTGGATGAAGTGTTGCAGCTTCTGCTCCTCGCTGAGGTTCGTCAGCTTTATCTCCGTGCGTACCTCCATGGTCGGCACGAAGTACACCATGCCGTCGTTCTTGCGGTAGTCGTCCCGCGCGCCGCGGTTTTTCCCGAACTTCCCTTCGGGCGTCGCCGACCATTCCTCCAGAATGTCGGGGAACACGACAGCGGGGTGGCTACAGTCGCGCCAGTCAGCACTAGCCGGCGGCAGGAGATGCAACCCATCGAAGCGGACCACTCCATCCGCATTCGTCTTCTTCTCGATGATCTTGCCGCTCGGATCGAATAGCTGGCACTTCTCATCAGCGAGAGGCTTCCCGCGCGCGCTCACCAGCCGGAGCTCAAGCCAAGTCGTCAACGAGATGAGATTGAACTCCTTGCTGGTAGCTGGCGCGACCAGCCGCAGTCGCGTGGAATCTTGCAGAGAGAGCGGCTTCTTGACCGGGGAAGAATTCGATCCGGGGATCCTGCGTTCGCTGCGTTTATTCCAAGACTGCTCAGTATTAGCGTCGCTCATCGCTCAACATCCATGCTCTTCCATCAGTCGATTCAAGGTCGCTTCGTCCAACTGGCCATCGGGATCCTCCCTGCCCATGATCTCCTGCTGAAAAGACGCAATAGCCGACGTTGCATCTTCGTCCAACTGATTCGAAGCCGGTCCCGTGTAGTAGCCGAGATTGGCGAGTCGGGCGAGAACGCCACTGGGAATTGGCTGACTGGGGTCGCCCTGATGAACTGGATCGAGATGCCCAACAGCGAGCTGAAGACGAAGGCCAGACTCGGGAATGCTCAGCGTCGCATCGGTCGCATCGGCTGGGATCTTCGCCTCGATCAGGCCGTCAGAGGTCACGCTTCCCTTGACGGTCTTCTTCCCGGCGACGATCTCGAAGGCTTTGCCGGCTAGAACGGAGTTGTCAGGTCCTTGCAGCTTTATACGCAACAATCGCTTGGGCACTTGGACCGTGATTCGATGGCGCATCCCCGTCTGCAGCACGAAGCTCTTCAATTCGTGTGCTGGGATCACCACGATGTCGCCAGGGTAGAGGATATTCGGATTCGGCCGCTTGCGGCGCAGGTCGGCATTCTTCGCGTGCTGGTAAATCTCGTTCGGGTCCTCGAAGCCGTACGCCCTAGCAATACTCGCCAGGCAATCGCCCTGCCGGACCCGGTGTGTCTGTTCGGGAGATCTCATCAGGAGCTTCCTTCCTCTTCGTCGTCGGCTCTGTGCTTCACGCGGCGGGCTCTTGTGTCTCTTCCTGGGTGTCGGTGGCCGGTTTGACCTTGCCGAGGTCGAGCTTGCAGGTGCCCGACTCGACTCCGGATACGTTCACGAAACCGTCTTCGCCAAGCTCTCCTTCCCGGACCTCACTATCGGCCAACTCTAGCCGGTAGTGCGTGGGATAGGGCTCGTCGTCTTGGTCAAACACCTCGATCTCGATCCAATCCTTCTGCGATTGCGCCTTCATCTGTGACGGCGTGATCGCGGGACC
>CAZTTW010000350.1:0-5538 GCA_964616265.1 uncultured Myxococcales bacterium
GCCGGATGACATTGAGATCGACCTGTGACCCCGCATCCGCCAGACCCCTTCGATCGCCTCAGCCCCGCCGTCCGCTACCAGATCGCGAACGGTTTGGGATGGACCGGGCTGCGTCCTGTGCAAGCGCTGGCCACCGACGCTATCCTCGACGGTGCGAACTGCATCGTTCTTGCACCAACCGCGGGTGGTAAGACTGAGGCTGCCCTCTTGCCTCTGCTTTCCATGATGGATGTGGAGGACTGGCGCGGCGTCTCGGTGCTCTATGTGGCCCCAATCCGCGCACTCCTCAACAACCAGGAGGCGCGACTCCATCGGCTCACCGGATTGGTTGGCAGACGCGCGGGCAAGTGGCACGGCGACGTGAAGGAGCCGGCTCGTCGACGCATTGTAGACGAACCGCCGGATGTACTGGCCATCACACCTGAATCCCTCGAAGCGATGCTTCTGAGCACCCACACGCCGGCACGTCGGGTCTTGGGTCACATTCGCGCTGTCGTGGTGGACGAGGTCCACGCGTTCGCCGGTGACGATCGCGGTTCACACCTGGTCGCGATCCTCGAGCGCATTTCTCGCATCGCCGAAACGGACATCCAACGCATCGGCCTTTCTGCAACAGTTGGTGACCCTGGCGCCATCGTTGGCTGGCTCAGCGGAAGTAGTCTCCGACCTCACCGGATCGTCGATCCCGGTGGCGCACGGCAGTCTCCGGAACTGGCGCTGGATTACGTCGGTTCGCTGAATAACGCTGCGCTGATGATTGACCAGCTCTATCCGGGAACCCGTCGGCTGGTATTCGTCGATAGCCGCCGAAAGGTTGAGGAGCTCGGTCATCGCCTTTCGCAGCGGGGCGTGGACGTGTACCTCTCTCACTCGTCTCTGGCGCTTTCGGAGCGGACGGCGGCCGAGAAGGCATTCGAAGAGGGCTCCAACTGCGTAATCGTCGCGACCTCCGCTCTCGAGCTCGGCATCGACGTCGGCGATCTCGATCACGTAATTCAGATCGATGCTCCCAGCAGTGTGTCCTCGTTCATGCAACGAATGGGGCGTACAGGCCGGCGCGCCGGCATGCGGGCCAACTGCACATTCCTTGCGACCGATGACGATTCACTCCTTCGGGCCGCCGCAATCATCGACCTCTTCAAGAGCGGCTACGTGGAGCCGGCAGGGCCTTCGTCCTGGTCGCCGCACGTGCTGGCACACCAGGCGATCGCGCTCGCCATGCAGGAGAGCGGAGTCGCTACTCACGACTGGTGGGGGTGGCTCGAAGGCTGTTCGGCATTTCGCGACATATCGCTATCCGAGCGTGAGGAAATCATTCGCCATATGGTGGAAACTGGGATCCTCGTCGACGCTGATGCTCGACTTGCACTCGGGCTTCGAGGCGAGCAGCTCTACGGCGCGCGCAATTTCCTTGAGCTGTATGCGGTCTTCTCAACACCTAGGATACTCCGGGTGCAGCACGGCCAGCAGGAGATTGGTGCTGTCGATGCGGCCTTCCTACAGGACAAGGAAGGCCAGCGTCCAAACTTCGTTCTTGCGGGACGACCTTGGCGACTCGTTGGCGTGGACTGGAGAGGCGGAACATGCTCCGTCGAGCCCGCAGAGGATGGCGGTTATCCACGCTGGTTCGGCCAACCGGTGAGCCTTGCCCGTCCCCTCTGCCAAGCGATGCGTCGCATTCTACAAGGCTCTACAAACGACGAGTGTTGGTCCAAACGAGCCTTGTCGGCCCTCAGCACCCAGCGTGAGTCACATGCATTCCTCGACGAGGGGCCTCTGCCGTTGGAGGAGAATCCCGATGGTCGCGTGCGCTGGTGGACATTCGCCGGCGGCGCCGGAAACCGTGTTCTGGCCGGGCTGCTGGAGGCTGTCGTCGGGGATCGGGTGGCGTCTGGCAACATCTTCATCACCTTCTCAGGGCGGGCCGCCGAAAGCACCGTCGCCATCCGGAATGCAATCGACGAGCTTGCCGCACACACTCCCGTCGTGTGGGAGGCGGCAGCTCGATTGGTCGACCCAGGTAACCGATCGCGTGTCTCGAAATTCCAGCCGTGCCTACCGCCGGACATTGAGCACGGACTGATCGCCCGTGAGACCATGAATGTCGGGGATGCGAACGACGTCCTCACTGCTTGGAAGGGAGAGACACCCAGCCATCGAAGTGAAGCATGAGAACAGGAGCGCAGGACCTTCGCCATCGTGGCTGGGGCGACCAGCACGAAGCGTGCTCAAGGCAAGGTCGCCTGCCGGTCTCGCCTCGGCGGGATGTTGAACTACTACCACCGCGAGGCCGCATGACCAGTGCGATGGATTTCGGGTTGCGCCAGGAGAAGCTTGGAGAAAGGGAACGCAGATGTAGCAAGCTGAAACTTTCTATCGCGACCCATGGGTGAGAGTCCCACCGGCCAAGGCAGAGGACCGCCAGCCGGAAGCGAGTCTTGCGTGGTCCCCGTGAGGATGGCCTGCTGAACTCCGAATTCCATGCCAGAGTTGCAGCTCCGAGGTCGTCAAAAATCGAGGCTCCACGACCGGACCTTGCCGTTCTGATTCCGCGCCTTCCGTCCGGCATGGGAGCCCTTCGCCATTTACCTGGCAGCCGTGTAGCTTCAGCGACCCGGTGGACGGGCGTGCCTGGCGGCCGGGTGGGGCGGGCCTGTGGACTGGCTTACTCGGCGGCTGGGTAGGGCTTGGGAGTGACCTGCGCCGCAGGCTGAAGGGTTCAGTGCTGCCAAGGTTCAGGTAATCGGGAACCGGACTTCAAACGAGCTGTCGGCGTCGTAGCCGCCCGGGATCTGAACCTCAACAAGGGCCTCGGACTTTAGCGCTAGCATTGCCGCGTACACAGAATTCCAACGAACCGCGAGCTTCTCGGCAAGCTCCCTGAATGTGCCATGTGCCTCTCTCAGCTGGTCCTGAGTCGCCATCTCGCGAAGGACCGACAGAACCTTGGACTTCAGGTCTGTCACACCGCTGGCTGTGGGAACCGCATCGGCGATAGTGTCCGCTCCCAGATCGGTCAGCCTCCATAGCCTAGTCCTGCCCTCGCACAGCTCGACGTAGCCGTGTCTCTGCAATTCCCGATAGAGTCGGTTTTCTGCATCCGATTCGACAGAGAAGGTGACAGACTCAGAATGCCCCATACGGACACATTCTTCCCGAAGGGAATCCCATGTTTTCGCCGCCGCTGGGCTCAGCGACCTTTCTTGAGCTGGAATGCGCGGCTCAATATCGCGTTGCTCAGATCTGCTGAAGGTGTCAAGGGGCTTCAGGCCTTGGATCGGCTTTAGGCAGGCCTCGAAGTCCCCGGAACGTGCCGGGTCTGTCCATGTGTTCGTAATCAGATCGACGGCGCAACCCGCACCGATGAGCTTACGCCGAAATTGGCCCCGGCCCCCCATGGAGTTGTCTAGGCGGACGATGTGGATGCCTCCAGCATCCGAGAACAACTTCACCTCTGGGCCGAGGGTGACTAGAATAGAACGCTCGCGTGCCGTGCCAAACGCAATACCAGCCTCGAAAATCACGTTGGGTCGCGCCTGCCAGCGGCTGTGATCCGACGTCGATGCTCGGAATTCCGGTACAAGAGCAGCGTACTCGTCTGGGGTAAACAGCGCGATGATGCCGCGGGCTTGCCGTAGGCCCTCCAAGACGATGTTACCAACAAATTCTAGGCCCATTCCGGCGGCTACGCCTTCGAACGGCAACGGTTCCAGGCCCAATGCCTTGACGAAATGCTCGATAGCCGCGACGGCCAACGAGTTTTGCCCGTGGATGATGAAGACCTTCTTTGGATCGGGGGTGCTTGGGCTCATTGTCTGTGCCTCTTGACCGTCGTCGTGCAACCGGGAGTGGCTCGACGAAGCTTGGATGTTTGTGGGGTTCTCGACTACGCGTGTTTGCCGACGATGTTGTTCCACGGCCAGAAGTGCTTGATCCATGACGTCGGCGGCAACCCTGGCTCGAATCTCTGCCCCGTAGATCGAGGCATCACGGCGCGCTCCTGCTCTGTCCTGACCGCGCAGGTTGTTTGCGAGACCTGTGATTTCCCGAAGGCATTGGTCGAACGCATCTACAACGCGTTTTGCGATAGCGGTCGCGTCTAGAAATCCAAGCTCGACGTGACGTGCGATCAGTCGCTGGATGAGGCCGGGTACCTGTTCCTTCAAGCCACGGAGACCGTCTCGAAAGCCCGTGCCTGGGTTTTGGCCTGACTGGGCCATGAGGCGCCTGGTATGTACTTTGGCCGTTTCGCTGAAGTCACGGACCAGGATCCGAACAGCGGCATCAAGCGCGGCATGCGTTGAATCTTCAATGTTCATTCTGGCGGTGTCCGATCGTCGATACTGTATACCGATCCTGCAACCTGCACATCCCTGGCGCAGGTGTCACGTTGCCCGTGCCAGTTCTTGTCTCTGCTTGGGTTTCAACCTATCGTCTGCGAGCTGCCGTGAACACGACCTGGGATGTCTTCATCAGCTACAGCGCGAAGGATAAGGCGGTCGTGCGGGCGGTGGCGGATCAGCAGAAGGCGGACGGGCTTCGGGTCTGGTTCGATGAGTGGGGGATTCTGGCTGGTGGCCACATTCAGACCCAAATCGATGAGGCGTTGGAGAACTCGCGGGTGCTGGTGCTGTGCAGGTCGGCGCACGCCTACGGCTGGGACTGGGTGAAACTCGAGAGAGGCACCCTTCGTTTCCGCGACCTATTGAACAGGGAGCTGCGGTTTATTACCCTGCGACTCGACGATGCGCCGGTTCCCGAATCTCTGGCGCCGTTTCTGGGTAGATTGGGTGGCAGGAGGCTCGCCGCGGCGTAGTTGACAGGTTGCTCGTTATCGGTGTCTCTTCGAGGGAGGAAAAAGGGCGCTTGTTTGGCCTATGCGCACAAACGAGGAGGGACTCCACTGCCACTTTCGAGCGTCCCCTGGACGCCACGATGTCCGCGGCGTGGCGCAATCGCGCGGCCACGCCGCTGTTGTCGAGGCGCCAGTAGCCCCTTACCCGCGAAGCTCAGCAGACCGCCGACCACTGCCACCCTCGTGGGCGGGGACCTCCACCTGGAATCCATGATGCCTCTGCACTCGACTTGGGGCGCAGTGACGAGCAATCAATTCAAGCAAGGCCACCGCATACGCGTGCAGCTAAGCCGCACCTTCTTTCCCGATTTCGCTACCTCGAAGTTCCGGCGGCCAATCCAGCCACGGCGTCGACACCGAAACCTCCGGATGCTTCGCCTGCACCCACAGCGGGCGAAGAAACGTCACCGTAGCTGGCAACGTCCTGTCCCCATTGCTAGGCAGCACGATCGCCACGTTGTTCGGCAACTGCTTCAGCTCCTCGACCTCCACGAACGGCCGCTCTTCCGTGGCGACAGTCTTCGTGCTTGAAAGTCCGAGCCCCTGGTGCACGATTCCGCCTTGCACGTAGGACAGCTCGGACGACGTTCCGCCCTCGGTGATGGCGAGGCTGGTCTTCTGCACGACCTTCTTGCCGCATTCTTCCTGGATGATCTTCATCGAGTCGAGGTCGGCTTGGCGAA
>CAZTTW010000351.1:0-1655 GCA_964616265.1 uncultured Myxococcales bacterium
GGGATGACGACCTCTTCATGTTCATCAACGGCAAGCTGGTCGTCGACCTAGGCGGCGTCCATCAACAGCTGCCCGGCAAGGTTACGGTCATCGGCGATCCAGCAGTCGCATCGATCACGGAAGGCGGCTGCTTGGATACTGCTGGCAACATCATTGGCGCGACCGTGGGAGCGACAGACTGTGCGACCAACGCCGCCAGCACACCGGCCGCGACGCCCGCCGACTTCCGCGTGCGCACGGTCAATCTCGGGCTCAAGTCGGGCAGCATCTACGAGATTGCCATCTTCGGCGCCGATCGCCACCCGCCCGAGTCGAACTACCAGCTCACTCTCAGTGGTTTCACCACCACGAAGTCGTCCTGCTTGCCCCGCTGTGGTGATGGCGTAGCGACCGCCGGTGAACAGTGCGACTGCGGCGACGCCACTTTCACGGGCGCGCGGCCCGCGGGATGCACGACCGCCAACGACGACACGACCTACGGTGGTTGCAAGACAGACTGTACGTACGGACCCTTTTGCGGCGATGGCACGGTCAACGGCAAGGAAGAGTGCGATCTGGGCAAGAAGAACGGTGATACCACCCTCGGCAAGGATGGCTGCACCATCGGTTGTCTGCGGCCGCACTTCTGCGGCGACAAGAACGTCGACCCGGGCGAAGCCTGCGATCTTGGGGCCAACAACGGTGTGAAGCTGGACTCGACCCTCCAGCCGTCCGATGCGCCCGGCGCCCAGATTTACTGCACCACCGACTGCAAGATTCCAGACGGCATCGTGTACTAGCTAGCTCTTGCGTGAATCGCAGGAGGTTCTTGCAGATGGTTTGCCACGGCACACTTGAGTTTCAAGGCCGAGACGAAATCGTGATTTCGGTAGCTTATTTGCGGCGGGTATCTTAGTCTCGCGGCGATTCGATAAGGGAACGATAGCGCTTCAATTGACTATCCATAGGAGAATAGGATGAGGAACCTCGGGATTTTCACGACGTCGTTAGCAGTAGGAATGCTGGTATTTGCGGGCTGCGAACAAGCTTCGCCGCAGCAAGTTCTCGAAGAGAGCGCCAGCTCATCGCTTACCGCTACGACTGTCCAGTATGAGGCAGAGAGTGCGGCTCTTTCTGGTGGAGCGAGCAAGAATACGAACCACAGTGGGTATTCAGGTGCCGGGTTCGTGGATGGCTTTTTCAATAGCAGTACTGCGCAGGTTTCCTTTTCTGTTAGCGTTGCCTCCGCCGGTAGCTATTCGCTCACGTTGCACTATAGTGCTGGCAACGGGACGAGCAGCAATACCGGTCTTTACGTCAATGGGACCCGGATCAAGGCGGTCACCTTCAACGCGACCTCCAGTTGGGATGCCTGGTCCGACGAAACGGAGACGGTCTCGCTCAATGCGGGTAGCAATACCGTGGTGTACAAGGCCGAAACTTCGAGTAGTAGCTGCATCAACCTCGATAAGCTGACGGTCTCACCGAATGCGGGTTTGACCGTATCGCCGCTGTCGTTGAACTTTGGGAGTGTGGTGGTGGGCGCGACCGCGCAACTCTCGTCGAACGTGAGGAACACGAGTGCGGCGACGGTCCCCCCGCCAACGCTGACGCTGGGCGGAGCCAACGCCGATCAATTCTGGTTCAACCCGGGACTTCCCTCATGTACCACTTCG
>CAZTTW010000351.1:1755-5527 GCA_964616265.1 uncultured Myxococcales bacterium
AACGCCCTGCCGCCCCTCGCCGGCGGTTGCGACGCGATCGTAATGTTCCAGCCAACTTCAGTAGGGACCAAGACAGCCACCGTCACCGTCGCTGGCCAGACCATTTCGCTAATGGGTGTTGCCACTGCGGTGACCTTGAGTGTGTCGCCATTGTCCTTGAACTTTGGGAGCGTGGCAGTGGGAGCGACCCAGCAGCTCTCGTCCAACGTGAGGAATACAAGCGCGGTGACCGTGCCCGCGCCGACGCTGACGTTGAGCGGGACCAATGCCGATCAATTCTGGCTCGACCCGAGCCTTCCCTCCTGTAGCACTTCGAATAGCCTGCCTCCGCTCGCTGGCGGCTGCGATGCGATCGTGGTTTTCAAGCCAACCTCGGCAGGGACAAAGACCGCGACGGTGACCGTGGCTGGTCAGACCATTTCTCTCACGGGTGTGGGCACTCCGGTAACCTATGAGGCAGAGTCTGCGATTCTCTCGGGAGGAGCGAGCAAGAACACGAACCACAGTGGGTACTCAGGCACTGGGTTCGTTGATGGCTTCTTCAATAGTACCACCGCCCAAACGTCTTTCGCGGTCATCGTCGGCTCGGCCGGAAGCTATGGGCTTACGTTGCGCTACAGTGCCGGCAATGGAACGAGCAGCAACACCGGGCTCTACGTCAACGGGAGTCGGATAAAGAGCGTCGTCTTCAACATCACCCCGAGTTGGGATACCTGGTCCGACGAAACGGAGACGGTCCCGCTCAATGCGGGCAGCAATACCATCGCGTACAAGGCGGAGACTTCGAGCGGCAGCTGCATCAACCTCGACAAGTTGACGGTCTTGTCAACTGGGGGCCTGACCGTGTCGCCGCTGTCCTTGAACTTTGGGAGTGTGGTCGTGGGGACGACCGCGCAGCTCTCGTCCACAGTGAGGAACACGACCGCGGTGACGGTACCTCCGCCGACGCTGACGTTGGGCGGAGCCAACGCCGATCAATTTTGGTTCAACCCAGGCCTTCCCTCGTGTACCATTTCGAACGCCCTGCCGCCCCTCGCCGGCGGTTGCGACGCGATCGTAATGTTCCAGCCAATTTCAGTAGGGACCAAGACAGCCACCGTCACCGTCGCTGGCCAGACGATTTCCCTGATTGGCGTTGGGTTATAGACCGTAGGAGATGGCGCGGCCGAGCTGAGGGGCGGCCTACAGCGTAGTAATCGTCGGCGGTCCGCTGAACGCCGCGGGGACCTGCGCCGCGGCGCTCGGGCGCTTCTCCGAGGGCTGGCGCTTGATCTGAGAGCGCTGTTTCTCGACGACGGCGCGGTTGTGCATTTCGTCGTCTGCACGCAGTACGAAGATCGGAGCGCCGAGCGCGGAGGAAGGTAAGTAAGATCGCCACTCCGTGACGGGCGCTTGCGTCACTCCGTCAGGCTGAATCCTCACGGCTCTGGCTCTCAGCCGGCAGGACCAACCATGAAACGAACCGCTCTGGCTCTCGTCGGCATCGCGGTGGCGGCGACGACCGCTCTTTCCGTGCTTCCCCGGCACAGCTCGAAGGCGCTGCCGCTGACCCTTCTCAAGGAACGATTTGCCAAGAAGGGCAAGCCGTCCATCGATCACGCGAAGCTCGACCAGCTCAAACGCACGTTTACGACTCCCCAGGAGGTAACTGCCGCCTGCATCTCTTGCCACAACGGACGCGCCGCCGAAGTCATGCAGTCGAATCACTTTGTGTGGGAGCGAACCGAATACATGCCCGGCAAGGGCATTCGCACACTCGGCAAGCGCAATGCCTTCAACAACTTCTGCATCGGCATTCCCGCGAATCAAACCAGCTGCACTAAATGCCACGCGGGCTACGGTTACAGCGACAGCAAATTCGACTTCAAGAATCAACTCAATATCGATTGTCTTGCTTGCCACGACAACAGCGGCAAGTACGCCAAGGCGGCTGGCGGCTCAGGTGCTCCCGATCCCGCCGTCGACCTGGCCCTCGTGGCTCAGCACGTGGGCAAACCCACCCGCAGTAATTGCATCACCTGCCATGGCTTGGGAGGTGGCGGCAACAACGTCAAGCATGGCGATCTGGAGGCGGCGATGGTGAGCCCGGCTCGCGACGTCGATGTGCACATGAGCGATGAGGGCAGTGGCCTTTCGTGTGTCGCCTGCCACGTCACGGAGAAGCATCAGATGCTGGGCAAGCTGTATTCCCTCTCGTCCATGAATCGCAACCGCAGCACGTGCGAGAGCTGCCACAGCGAAGTTCCCCACGCTGACGATGTGCTCAACAAGCACACGCTGAAAGTCGCCTGCCAGACATGCCACATTCCCACCTACGCCAAAGTGAACCCCACCAAGCTGCGCTGGGATTGGTCCACCGCGGGGCGCTTGCGCGACGGCAAGCCCTACGAAGAAAGGGACCAGGATGGCGTGGATACCTACATGTCCATCAAGGGCAACTTTACCTGGGGCAAGAATCTCAAGCCCGAGTACACATGGTCGAACGGTACCGCCAGTCACTACCTGCTTGGCGACAAAGTCGAGCCCGGCAAGGTGGTCAAGATGAACGAGCTGTTCGGCAGCTACGAGGATCCCGAGGCGAAGATCATCCCGGTGAAGATCCACCGCGGCAAGCAGATTTACGACACCGAGAACCAGTACCTCATTCAACCTAAGACTGTGTCCACGACGCCCGGCGATGGCGGCTACTGGAAGGAATTCAATTGGGCGCGCGCGTCCGAGGAAGGCATGAAGACCGTCGGGCTGCCCTTCAGTGGCAAGTACGGCTTCATCGAAACGGAAATGGTGTGGCCCATCAATCACATGGTGTCCCCTAAGAATCAGACGGTGGCCTGTGCCGAATGCCACGTGCGCGAAGGCGGTCGACTGGCCAGCCTCGCGGGATTCTACATTCCCGGTCGCGACTACAATCCATGGCTCGAACGTTTAGGAAAGTTGTTGCTGATGTTGACTCTGGCCGGCGTCGTAGTTCACGGCGGCGCTCGGATCTTCGTCCTTCGCAAGCGGAAAGGTGGCTGATCGTGCACCGCGAGTACATCTATTCACGGTTCAATCGCTTCTGGCATTGGACCCAAGCTGCCCTGATATTGTTCCTCGCCGCGACGGGCTTCGAAATCCATGGGTCGCTGCATTTCTTCGGTTTCGCCGACGCCGTCCGCTATCACAATGTCGCGGCCACCATGCTTCTTGTTCTTGTGGCGCTTGCCATTTTCTGGCACTTAACCACCGGACAGTGGCGCCAGTATCTTCCCACACTCACCAACCTGAGGGCTCAGGCCAATTATTATCTAGTCGGGATCTTTCACCATGCGCCCCATCCCACGCACAAGAGCGCACTCAGCAAGCTCAATCCGCTGCAGCGGCTGGTCTACTTGGGGCTCAAGTTGCTGGTCATTCCTGTCGTGGCGCTGTCGGGCTTGCTCTATATGTTCTACCGCTATCCCCAGCGCTTCGAGGTCGTCGCGCTGAAAATGGAGGGGCTGCGGGCTGTGGCGTTGGCCCATACGCTTGGCGCCTATCTCATTTTGGCATTTCTCATTGCCCACCTTTACTTAATCACCACCGGCCGAACCATGACCTCGAACCTCAAGGCCATGGTCAGCGGTTACGAAGACATCGAGGCCGAGCCGGGTGCGGAATCGCAGGCTCACTAGGAGACAGGTCATGCAATCGCGAACCATGAATCCCTACCTCGCCGGCTTTTTGCTTGGGCTCGTTCTCCTGGCCACGATCGTCATCACCGGCCGCGGTCTCGGCGCCAGCGGCGCGCTCA
>CAZTTW010000352.1:0-5524 GCA_964616265.1 uncultured Myxococcales bacterium
GCAGTGGCGCGATCATGTACGGAAACACGACCAGATCGCGAACCGGAAGCAGAGGAAGAACGTCCGGGATCTCTTGTGCTACTCCGGGGTTCTTGCCTTCGTCTTCAAACGTCATAGTGCCGACATTATCAGAACCCGCCAGCTCGTGCGCGCGGCTACTGGGGCGCGGGTTCCGATGGGTGACCAACCGCCGCTCAGCCTACACCCAGACTCGAGCTCGACCACGCCGTTGGGCGTAACAATAAAGGTGTCCAAGAGGCAAGTACCTGTACTATGACTTTCGCGAATCGCCGTAGACGATTCGATGCGGCTGCTGCGGATGTCTTTCGACCGGACAAAGGAGTAGATACGATGAAATCGAAGTTTGCGTTGACAGCTCCCGTCGTGCTGTCGGTCCTCGTGGGATGCAGCGCACCGACCAGAACACCTTCTTCGAACGGCGGGACATCGGGCTTGGGCGGAGACTCGGCCTCGGGTGGCAACAGCGCAGGCTCCGGCGGGAGAGAAGGATCCGGCGGAAGCAGCAGCACGGCAAGCTCGGGCGGCGCAACCCAGCCCGGCGGTACCACCGGTCAAGGCGGGTCGGTCGCCAGCGGCGGCGTGAGCAACGCAGGCGGGAATACCGCTGCGGGCGGCGCGGCGGGTTCCGGTGGCAAGACCGGCGCGGGCGGCGCAACCGCTTCAGGCGGCGTCACAGGCGCGGGCGGCGTGACCGCTGCGGGCGGCGCGACCGGGTCGGGGGGAACCGCCGGATCAAGCGGGACCGGGCCGAAGGGACCTTGCGATATCTATCAAGCTGCGAATACCCCATGTGCGGGAGCCCACAGCACGGTTCGCGCGCTCTACGCGTCGTACACTGGGGCTCTCTACCAGGTCGAGCGCGCCTCTGACAAGACCACGAAGGACGTTCTGGTCGGCTCCGGAGGCTACGCCGACACCTCCGTCCAAGACTCGTTCTGCACCGGTACGACGTGTACCATCCCGATCATTTACGACCAGTCTCCGAACGGCAACCACCTTCGGGTCACGTGGTTTTCGCATTGGCTGCCGACTGGCGGCACGGCGGCAAACGCCACCGGAGCCAAGATCACCGTCGCGGGTCATACCGTCTACGGCATCAAGACCATCGGGGCCTTCGGCACGACGACGAACGTTGCCTATCGCACGGGCACGCCGCTGTCCGGAACGGCTTCTGTTACCAAGGGCTCGACGACCGTCACCTTCTCGACTCCGCAAACGCTCCCCGCGAATTCGCCGCTCATGTTTGTGGCGGCGGTCGCGTCCTGCAGCACCTATAGCTGCCCCATGTCCTTCACCACGGCGGACATCAGCGCGGCGACGACCGTGACCCTGAAGACTGCCTACCAAGGTCCAAGCGCGACGGCGACCGTCACCTGGAACCAGGCGACCAAGGCGGTCGCGACCGGCGACGATCCAGAGGCCATGTATTCGGTCTTCGACGCCAAGAGCTTCAATTCGTATTGCTGTTTCGACTACGGAAATGCCGAGCAGGACGGCGTTGACGACGGTGCTGCTACGATGGAGGCGCTTTACTTCGGGTCATCGACGCAGTTTCAGAGCGGGGGAGCCGGCACCGGACCGTGGATGGGCGCGGACATCGAAAATGGCATGTTCGAATGCGACACTCCGAACGCGGTCTGCACGACCAACACTTCTATAACCAACATGTCCTACGTGACGGGCATGCTCAAAGGCCCGTCCGGAAATACCATGGTGCTCAAGGCCGGCAACGCGCAGTCCGGCGCGCTCGAGACCAAGTGGAACGGAAAGCGACCGCCCGGCTACAGTCCCATGAAGAAGGGAGGCGCTATCATCCTTGCAAGCGGCGGTGATGGCAGCACAGCGGGCACCGGCACATGGTTCGAAGGAGCCATAACGGCCGGCCTTCCGACCGACGCGACCGACGACGCGGTCCAAGCCAACGTCGTCGCCGCAGGTTACGGCAAATAGCAGAGTCCTAGAGATCGTCGCGGTCGGCCTCCACGCGCGCGTGGCTACGCCGATTGCCCTGGCCGCGACTACGGGCCGGCACGCCGGCAGCGACGCTAATCAGCGCCGTCCTCGGCGTCTTCGACGTCCGCGCAACGCCCACAGTGCGCCCAGCAGAGCGGCGCTCGTGCCCCATGAAGCTCCGCCGCGTGAGGCATTGCCGAATGAGCATCCCGAGGCGGACTTGCCCGAATCGCTCCGACCGGCGCCGCCACCCGAGCTATTCGCCCCGCCAGCGCCGGTGCTGTCTTTGCCCGGGCTACCGCCCATGCCGATGCTTCCTCCCTTGCCCGTTTCGCCGCCACTGTTCGCGCTGCCACCGTTGCCGGTGCTTCCGCCAACGTTGGTGCTCCCGCCCGATCCCTTCGCTCCACCAGCGCCGGCTCCGCCGCCACCGATAGCGCCGCCCGTACCTGCGCTGCCACCCGAGCCCATCACTCCTCCGGTTGCGCTGCCGCCTCCTTGACCACTGCTACCGCCGGAGTTGCTGTTGCCACCCGCTCCATTCGCGTCCGGAAGGCCTTGCGATGCATCTTTGGCAACGGAGGCGTCCGCCGAGTCGCTGCCAGCGTCGGCGTCCGAGCCGGTCGAAATGTCCGCGCAGTGATGATAGTAGCAATCGTTGGACGGGTGATCGGTCATCACCATGATGACCTGCAGGGTGCAGGGCTTCGTGCTGGTGCAGGTCGCGGTCGTGGGAATCGTGACCTGGAAGGTCTGATTTCCGGTCTGTTGCGTGGTGGCGGTAGATCCGGCAGGCAAACCATCGGCCAGGATGGGCTGGGTCGGCGACCAGACGGGATTCTTCAAGATGGCCGGCGTGCAATTCGTGCCCGCCTGGGCCTGCGGATCGGCCAGCGTCGAGAGAGTCTGGCTCGAGCTCGGCCCCTCGACGAGTGCGATGCGAAACCAACCCGGGTGGCCAACGGTTACTGCGACGGAGACGGGAACCATTTGACCTGATTGAAGTACCGTGACGACCTTGGTAGGCGTGCCGGTAGAGTCCCCCAGGCCGGTGTTGGGCACTGCCGCGCAAGGTCCATTTTTTTGTGGTCCACCAACGGAGTCTTGCGACAGCCAGCTCGGCGGAGCGGTGAGCTTGAAGTGCGCCTCCGCCGTCGAAGGCGCCAGGATGCCGATGGCGCTAGCGGCAAACCATGGTGCCAGTCTGGCGGCGTATCCGAGTCCCCTGCTGCTGAGTAAAGTCATCGCGTTCTCGTTCTCCTTCATGAATAGTCAAAGCCTCGTTACTCGCCCAGCAGCGCCCAGGCGCAGTCGTCGAGAAAATTGACGCGCGAGCTCCGCTGACCACCCCGTTTCATTGGACGCCCGTGCTGCACGAAACGTTTCTACGGACAGCCATCGTTGGGCTTCACCGGCGACAGTCGGTCCCGCAGCCATCGCGGGCCGGCGATGGGGCAGAGCGCGACTTCACGAGACGGGCAGCTTAAGCCTGATTGTCGCGGCAACGCACCTAGCTGCCTACGTTTCTATCGGCGCGCGGCTTCCGCTCCACAGATCCGCCGCGAATCCGGTCGCGAACTTTTCGCCAGGTCGGTAGACGACGGCATAGCTCAGGTTCTCGACCGGTGAGAAGCGCACCGTGGAATCGCCGGAGAGCAAGACGCGATTCCGCATTGTTCCCGTGTTGAGGTACCAGACCTGCCGGCCGCCGGGTTGGGCCACGTCGCGCGGTGGCTCGGGCACGGGATCCATGTCCTGGCAACGGCGTGCCCAGTTGGACAGATCCAGCACGGTGGCCAGTGAAACCTCGGGGTTGTGCGTGTGGCCGCACAGCAGGTGCTGAACCGGTCTCGTGCGGATGGAATCGGGCTTCGTGATGATCTGTTCGGCCATCATGCCCGGCAAGAGCGACTTGGTGTCGGTGCGCCCGTAGAATTTGTAAAGCTCGGCGAGCTTGCTGGCAGGAACCTTTTCGAAGTGGGCCAAGAGCCGAATGATCCCCGCGAACAGATCTTGGGTCTGGAATGGATTGGGGGTATCCCAGACGCTTTGGTCGCGCCACCAATCGAAGTAGCGCAAGCGTCGGAAGTCTTTCGCCACCCGCGCAACCACGCGGCCTACGGCATCGCCGAGGTCGTGGTTTTGCAGGTAGCTCTTGAGCCACACGGGTATCAAGCTGATCGGCCGAATGTCTTCGATGGCCCGCAGTCCGTCGATGAGCCGCTGGCGCTCGACCTTTTCCATGGGGTCGCTTACCTGCCCCGGGTCGAGAATCTTCCGAATCTCGAGATAGAGCTTTGTGACCAGCGCGAACGTAATCGGGTCGCCGACGGGACAGCGTTCGTAGGCTGGCGTGCTCCAGTCGCCGATGGTTCGCGGCTCGAAGTTCCACGGATCGAACTCGTGTCCGTGGCGGCCGAAGGTCTGGTATTCCTCGCTGTAAAGCGAACAGGGAAACAGCGCGGTGTCGTCGGACGTCTTGATGCCAAGGGCGGCGCGAACCTTGGCTCTGAGAGCACCGGCGGCACGGTGGTTGATGAGGCGGTCGTGATTCCCGCAGATGAACTGAATGCGAACGGATTTGAAGGGGCCGAGCCCGCGCGTGACAGCGTCGAGCAGCGTTGCACACACGCACTTTGCATTGGCGGCGGCGAGGATTCCGTCGAGAATGGCACCTGCGTGTGCGACGACATGAGCCGCAGCCGGAGACGCCCCATCGTCCTCGATCAGGTCAATCGCCCATGGGCACTCTGACTCCGGAATGTCCAACCAATAGCTGGTGCGCAACAGATCGAAGATGTCGCCCAGGAGGAGCACCTCCAACTGATCGATCGGGGCGCCTCCGTGCCTATTGTGCGCCTCTGCCGAGCTCGCCAGGTCATTGAGCACGGTGGTGAGCGCCCGACCTGTGACTTCAGCATCACTCACGGTCTCGTCCGTCAGGTGCAGATCGCTGATGGCCAGTAGCATGTCTTTGCCCAAGATCGGTGAAGACGTCTCGGCCGTCAACCAACACGCTCCCAACTGCGAGCCGCGCTCGAACACGCGACCGCGACCACGCACGCTACGCGGATGGTCGCAAGAGGCGTCGGCTGCACGTGCAAGACGAGGTGGTTAACAGGCACTTTTCGCGCTAGAGCATCGCTCCCGCCGCCATGATCTACGCCGACTACAACGCCACCACCCCGCTCGACCCCGAGGTGCGCGCGGCGATGGACGAAGCCCTGGGCGCGACGTTCGGCAACCCGTCGAGCATGCACCAGGCGGGGCAAGCGGCGCGACGGCTGGTGGATCGCGCGCGCTCGCAGGTCGCCACGTTCATCCATGCGGCGGCGGACGAGATCGTTTTCACCAGCGGCGGAACCGAGGCCGACAACTTGGCGGTGCTTGGTGCTGCCGCTGCCGCCCCGACGGGACGCAAGGGCATCGTCGCGAGCGCCGTTGAGCACAAGGCGGTGCTCGATGCCTGCGCCTATTGTCAGACACAGGGAAGCTCGGTGACGTTCCTGCGCGTAGATTGCGAAGGTCGGGTCGACACGGCGGCGCTGGA
>CAZTTW010000353.1:0-5517 GCA_964616265.1 uncultured Myxococcales bacterium
GCGCGTGGAAGGCGACCGTCCCATCGAATGCGCCCTGTGCCACGTGGACAAGTCGGTGGCCTCGCTGGTCGACGATAGCGAACGGTGGTGGAACAAGCATTACGATCGAGCTCGCCTGCGCGCGCTCTACGGCGACTTGGAATCGAATGCGCTCGTGGCCACTCTCGAACGGGGCCGCCCGCACGAGCAAGTCACGGCGGCGATGGTGCTTGCCGAGCACAAGGTGAAGGCCACCGCGCCGCAAATCGCGCCGCTTTTGCTCAGTCCCTACCCTCTCGCTCGACGCTTTGGCGCCCGGGCGTTGACGTCCTTGCTCGATGAGCCGTGCGCGGTCGATGTCGACGCGGACGCCGAGAGCATTCGGCGCGCTCTCGAAAAATGCGGGATTTCTCTTTCGGCACCGACCATCGTTTTGCCCAGCCACCGCAAGACGATCGAGCCAAGCGAGGAGGATTGAGGCGGTCAATCCTCGGTCCATCGATGAACCGTATCGATAAAGCAAGCCCTCCTGATCGCCGAACCACGCGATGAAAACCGAGATGAAAGCCGAACCCGAGCTCCAGCCCGGCCATGCTTTTTTTCCGCTTTTGTGGCATCCAAGAAGAGCGTGAAAGCATCCGAACTCGCACCATGGAAAGAGCGTCTGCTCGACTTGCGCACCAGCATCCTTGCCGAGGGCGACGTGGCCATCGAGCCCACCCGCAAGGACGAGACGCGCGTCGGAGGCGACGAGGATGAGCAGCCGCTCGTGGAAATGGCCCAGGTCATCGCGTCCAAGCGCAACACGGCTCGCACGGAAATTCTGCGGCGGATCAACCGCGCCCTGGCACGCCTCGAGAGCGATCCCGAGCTGTTCGGCATTTGCAAAGAGTGCGAAGAGCCCATCGGCAAGCGCCTGGAGATCATGCCTTACGCCGAGCTTTGCCTCGAATGCCAGCAATCGGGCGATGGCGTGCACAAGCCGGGTCGCCGACGACATTTGCTGGATTTCAAATAAAGGAGACGAACATGAGCAGTATTGAAGTGGGCAAGAAGGCGCCCGCATTTTCCTTGCCGGACGAAAACGGCACCAAGGTCTCGCTATCGGATTTGGCCGGCCAGTGGGTCGTCCTGTATTTCTATCCCAAGGACGACACACCCGGCTGCACCGTCGAGGCATGCGAGTTCACGTCGGGGCTCAAAGGCTTCGAGAAGCTCGATGCGACCGTGCTGGGCTGCAGCCCGGATTCGCCCGAAGCACACCGCAAGTTCATCACGAAGTACAAGCTGAAGGTGAAGCTGCTGTCGGATCCCAGCCACGCGGTTTTGGAGAAATACGGCGCGTGGGGTGAGAAGAACAACTACGGCAAGAAGAGCATGGGCGTGATCCGCTCGACGGTGATCATCGATCCTGCCGGCAAGGTGGCGCACCACTATGCGACCGTGAAAGCCGCCGGCCACGCCGAGCACGTGCGCGAAAAGCTCGCCGAGCTGGCCGCCTAGTCCCGTCATGATAGGTTCGGGCGATGCGCCCGCACCTGCCCTTGCCGATTGCCCTCGCTACGCTTCCGGCCTGCCTCAATCTGCCCATTCCGCGGGCCGTGCCTGCCGATGGGCTCGGCCATGCGTCGCGCGTGTCCATGACCGCACCGCGCGCGAAAGGTGAGAATCCTTTCGCGGGGGCGAATTTCATGGTGGATCCCGACTCGAAT
The DNA here is from genome assembly GCA_964616265.1 of uncultured Myxococcales bacterium. Classification (GTDB taxonomy): domain Bacteria; phylum Myxococcota_A; class Polyangia; order Fen-1088; family Fen-1088; genus Fen-1118. Next base: position 1,692 of record CAZTTW010000353.1, read on the forward strand.
GCCGGTCGTCAGGTCGAGCGCTGGAAAGACTCGCGACCCGCGGACGCAGCCCTGCTGAAGAAGATCGCCGATCAGCCGACGGCCGCGTGGTTCGGCGACTGGACACCGCTCGTCGAGCAAGCCGTCACACGCTACGTCGATGCCCACGAGCGCGTGAACGCCCTGCCCGTTTTCGTGCTCTACAACGTGCCCAACCGTGACTGCGGAAATTATTCGAAGGGCGGCGCTATCGGCGGCGAGCATTACAAACGCTGGATCGACGGTGTTCGTAAAGGCATCGGTAGCCGGCGCGCCGTGGCCGTGCTGGAGCCCGATGCCCTCGGCCTGCTCGACAAGTGTCTGTCGCTCGTCGACCAGAAAGAACGCCTGGAGCTCATGCGCTACGCCGTGCACGCGCTAGAGTCGTTACCCGGCGCCGCGGTCTACATCGACGCCGGACACGACGCTTGGTTGCCAGCCGAAGACATCGCCGAGCGTCTCAAGAAGGCGGGCATCGACGAGGCCACCGGCTTCGCGCTCAACACGTCGAACTACCGCGCCACCCCTGCGCTCATCGCGTACGGCACGCAGATCTCGGCGCTGGTGGGCGGCAAGCACTTCATCATCGACACCGGTCGCAACGGCAACGGTCCCGCCGAGGCCGAGCCGGGAAGCGAGGCCGCGTGGTGCAATCCCAGCGGCCGTGCCCTCGGCATTCGCCCCACGACCAACACCGGCAATCCGCTCATCGACGCCTTCTTCTGGGTCAAACCGCCGGGCGAATCCGACGGTGCGTGCAACAAAGGCCCGCGAGCCGGCGTGTTCTGGCCCGAGTACGCGCTCGGTCTCGCAAAGCGCGCGAAGTGGTAGTTCGCGCTTCTACTTGCAGTAACCGACCATCGTCGAGCCCGCGTACTCGGGCGGACTCCAGGTGAACTGGCACGTGGTGCCGGTGGTACAGTCGGCGCTCGACAGACAGTACTTGAGGCACGCGCCCGAGGTCGTGCAGTAGTAGCCCGGAGAACAATCGTCGTCGGTGGCGCAGGTCGAGCCTGCCGGAAGTGGCGCCGTCTTGTAGAAACCACTCGCGCCGGTAGTCGATGAGCTGCACCCGAAACCGGCCGGACAGGCCAAGAATGGCGCGATCGGATTTTGTGGATGGGCAGGATCACAAACACGCTGGCAAACCATGATGCCGGCGATATCCGTACTGTCGGACGACCAGGTCGTTTGCAGGCATTTCTGCACGCCGGCGACCATGGGACAATCGGTGTCGGCAAGACAGTACCGCTTGCAGATACTGCCAAAACAACCAAGACCCGCCTGACAGTTGCCGTTCGTGCAATCAGCTCCCTCGGTCAGATAGTTCGACGTGAAACATGCCATGGCATGCGATGTGGTCGATGGATAGCAAACCTGGCCCGACGGGCAACCGCACGCGGGATTGGGCGAGCAGACGCCGCCCGCGGCTGGCGGCGTACAGCACTGACTGGAGAGACACTGTTGGCGAGGGCCACAGGTCGCAGCCGTCGTGCAAGCGATGGGTCCGTCCCCGGATGACAGTGAATCGCGCCCCAACCCGCTGTCGCGAGATGCGTCCGCGGCCAGCACGTCGGGAGTCACGCCTGCGCTGTCCCGCCCCACGTCTGCCACCGCCACCTCGGGCGTCACACTGGCGCTGTCCCGCCCCGCATCACCACCCGAGCCGCCGGTACCCGCATCTTTCCCTGGCGATGGAGCGCCGGCATCGGGCAAGAAGCAGCTGTCGCCATTGCAGTCGGGAAGATAGCCGGCAGTCGCACAAATGACCGAGCCGGGGTGTTGGGCATTTCCACAGTAGGTGACCGTCGAGCACGCGCCGGCACTGAGCCAGCAGGTCTCGGTCTGCGCACAGTAGTAGGTGCTGGTCGACGAACACTGCGTGATCGCGTTGTCGACACAGTAGTGCGTGGAAGAGCTTCCGTCATCCCAACACGAGGAGCCGCTCGCGCAAGGCTTTGCCGCCGAACAGTCGCTGTCCTTGGTCACGCAAACCGACGTGGTACCGCTCGAAACACACAGGTATCCACTCGGGCATTCGTATTTGTCCGAGCACTGTGTTTTACCGCTCGTGAATTTCGGCGAGCAGCCAGTGAGAAGGAGAAGCAGAACCAACGCTCGATTCGATTTCATCGCCAGCACCAATCTCTTCTAAAAGCTTCCACGCATGACAGCGCCCGCACTTCGTGGCCCGACCGCCGGGACAAGCGCCACGGAAGACGAGCTTCCGCCGGAAGCGCCCACGATGATGGCCGTGGTAATCAAGGCCGCACCGACGCCGTAACCGACCCACTGCGCTTTGGCGAAGTTGTTGCCCTCTTTCTCCACGCTCGGGTCGTACTTCTTCTCGACGGTGGAAAAGCGGTCGAGCGCGGTGACCGTACAATAGACGCCCGCGAGCACGCTCCCGACACCGACGGCGCCCAAGATCCACGCCACGGTCTTTCGTGCACTGCCGCTGCTGGGCTGCGGTTGCGGCGCGGAAGCTGGCGTCGTCACGTCGACGGGCGGATTGGTTCCATTGCCGGGACCCGCGCTGCCATAGCCTGGCGGATAACTCTGCGACGGTTCGTAGGTGGACGGATAGCCTTGGGGCGAGAGGCCCTGACTTGGCGGATAAGCGTATGGCGTTTGCGGATACGCCGGCGGCGCTCCCGCAGGCGAATAGCCGGTCGGTGGAGCGGGAGGCGCCGGCGTTGCAGCGGGCTCCGCGGCGCCCCTCGGCAACGCAGCCGCGACCGGTGCCGTAGGTGGCGCTGCCGACGCGGCGGGTGCCTCCGTTGCCGTCGACGCGGGCACCACCGCTGGAGCGCCGGCGGTCGCGGCCGTTGCCGCTTGATCGCGCAAGTGTTCCATCTCGCCAATCCAGCCTTCCACTTCGGCGCGATCGTCGGGGGCGATGTCTCTCTTGCGGTGGACGTAATCGCGCAAATTGGAAAGCGCCGGTTCGTAGCGCTGCATGTAGTAGTAGCACGCGCCGAGATTGCGCACGAAAACCAGCATGTCCGGATAGGCAATACTCAGCTTCAGGAAAATCTTGGCGGCGGCGTCGTAGTTGCCGCCCTTGTAAAGGAGCATCGCCTCTTTGGCGTCGGCCTTGGCTTTCTTGTCCATCTCGGCCGCTCGCGCGGGTAATGCCACCGTCACGATGGCCACACCGGCCACGGCGACCAGAGCAAGCAAAACAATTCTCAGTGAACGCGCCATTGGTCTTCCTCGGATTGGGGTGCCTTGCGAGCCGCCGGCAGGGCAGGCTTTTTGCGAACCTGCGGTGCAGCCGTGGGCGGTTTCGCCGGGACGGCGACCGGTGCCTCGATACGCTTGAGGTCGATCGTGCTCGCAGAATTTTCGTCGAGCCCAACCGTCAGACTCTCGTCCTTGTAACCGGCCAGGCGCACCACCAGAGACTTGCTTCCGGCGCCTCTGGCGAACGGCTTCTGCAGCGGTGTCGTTCCGAGCACGCTACCGTCGGCCAAATCCACGACCGTGGCGCCCACCGGATCGGTCCGGATGCTCCAGACAATCGTTGGGTTCACCACCGGCGCAACCGGCGCAGGCGGTGCGGGAGCCGGTCGTAGCGCGAAGAAGGTGACCGCCGCGGCAGCAAGCGCGGTTGGAATAGCCACCCAAGGCCAACGTCGCGACTTGGGCATGTCCCAATCGAGGTTGGCGTCGGACGAGGGCGATGGCATGCGGCCGGTCTCGCCGGTGGCTTGCGACAGCGTGGTGATGGTCGGGCCCGGCACGCCAATCGGCGCCGGCGTCAGTTCGGCGCGGCTTCCGCTAAGCTCCGGCGGAACAGGCGTGA
>CAZTTW010000354.1:0-5513 GCA_964616265.1 uncultured Myxococcales bacterium
CCAGCGCCGGCCTTCAGTAACTACCCTCTGCGCTCAATCAAATGTTCCGTTTCGCATCTTCCCCTTCACGAGCCAATCGTCCGCGTCTAAAGAGTTGCTAAGCAGTGTCGGACCGCAGGCTGCGTGCGCGTTTGGCGGTAGTGACCGTAACCTCCTTTCCTAGACAAACTCAATCATCACCGAGAAGTCGTTTCGGTACAGGATCATGATTGTAAATTTATGTACATGTTCTGATGAACAACTTCTACGCGAACCGTGGTGCGCCGAACGCGCGCGAGTGGGCGGCCATTCTGAATGCGGAGGCAGCGGGTGAACACCGAACCGAATGCACGTACTTCACCACCGCTCATCTACCCTGCTGTAAGGACGATCGCTTCTACGTTTCCGCGGGCGGCCCGTACCCCCTTCCGCGGCATCCGACGGTTTGGCGGACATTAAGTGCGCCGAGGACTCAACCCGAGGACCACCGGTCGTCTCCACCAAGCTAGCTTCCGACGTTCCTGCGTCGGGCGTAGAGTGCTGCTGGTCTCGCGCAATAGGCGTCGAGGCGTTCGACGCTGGGATCACGGTGATTTCTCTGTGGCCTCCGCCGAGGGCCGTCATCACAATAGCAACCAGCCCTACACCTGCGGCGGCCACCACCGTAGCAAACACGACGTCGAGCTTCCTTCGCGAATGCCGTGGCCGCGCCCTGGACGGCTTCGCAGGCGAGAAATCTTCTGAATATCTCCACGTGCTTTCCTGGGTCTCGGCGATAACGCTCGAATCGACCTTTGTCTGCAGCGACGGAGGCGACTCTACAGTGCCCGCCGGCACGGCCCTCCCCTGCTGGCCATGCCTCGGTTCACCATCGACCTCGGTCGTCTTCTCTTCGATAGACTTCTGAATCAGCCGACGTGCCTCTTCAGGCGGGATCACCGCTGTAGACGCAGCACTGACGGATTCCTGCTCTTTACCTGTACCAGCAAAAGACTCGGGCCAAAGCGCCTGCTCTTCCGCAGGCAGGAACAACATCAACGCTCGGCCGAGATCCTGGACAGATGAAAATCGGCGGTTCCTCTCAACATTCATTGCCTGCTCGATGACGGCATCGAGCCTTTCGGGGACGTCGGGCCGGACGCCTGCAAACGGAGCATATTCTGCGGTCAAGATCGCCTGAATCAGGTCTTTGCCCTGCTTGCCGATAAAAGGTGGCTTGCCGCTGAGTGCAACATAGAACAGCAGCCCAACGCCATACTGGTCTGACAGCTCGTCAGCTTCCGCGCCGTTGAGCTGCTCGGGCGCGATGTAGCGTGGAGTTCCCACGAGCTTGCCGGGCCCGGTGAGATCCGACACGCGATATTGAGCGGGCTTGGCCACACCAAAATCCAGGACCTTGGCCACGGTTCCATAGTGGGGCGTATCTGCGAGAAATACGTTTGCCGGTTTGAGGTCGCGGTGGATGATCCCAACGGCGTGGCATGCGCTGACGCCGGCGCAGACGCCGAGGGCCATGTTCACGGCATCGCTCGTCGGCAAGGGCCCTCTTGTGATCCGGTCTTTCAGTGTTTCGCCCCGCAGATACTCCATGACGATGTACGGGTGATCCCCCGCCAGCGAAAAGTCGTGAACCGCGACGACGTTCGGGTTGTCCAAGCGGCCAATCACCTCGGCCTCGCGTTCGAAACGCTTCAGCATCTCGTTGTCCCGAGTGGTCAGGATTTTCACGGCCACATCGCGCTGAAGGACGCTGTCCCATGCGCGATAGACCTCGCCCATCCCGCCCTCTCCGATGAACTCGCGTACCTCGTAGCGGCCCAGCTTTTCGCCGCGATATAGAAGGGTATTGCTCACACTGATCTCCGACTTCTGTTTCGGTAGGAACCAGGCGTTGGTTCCTCTCTTTCGGCGATCCTAGCCGTCGCCGTTACGAAACTGTGTATCGCAAAGGAACTGCTGGCGACCAGAAAAGTACGCCCAGGTGCAGCACCGCTGGAATACAGCGGCGAAGATCGACAGTGGACGCAACCTTATTGATCGGTCATTACCTAACCTTCATTGCCACTGTCATTGCATAACCTTGACAATCGACGCTGTCGGGCTGGGACAGTGGAGCCGTTGGACCTTTAGACGGAACCATTGCCTCCCGCGGACCAACAATCTGGTAGGCGCAGCGCTAGCTTCCCGCGCAGTTCTCTTCCTGCACGGCACTAGCTGTTGCGCGGCAACTCCAGCTGCAAGAACGGTCAATTGAGAACCATGGCTCAGATCGAACAACACAGCGGCCCAAACGACGACCACACTCAGCTAGCCCCCGGCGAAGTAGTCGACGCCAAGTACGAAATCATCTGTCAGATAGGTCGAGGCAGGATGGGAGTAGTCTATCGGGCTCGCGCTTTAGGGCTCAACCGCGATGCGGCCCTCAAGATGCTCACCCACGCGAACCGCGACGCCCTTGATGGTTTCCTGCGGTCGGCTGCTTCCATGGGCCAGGTCAGGCATAGAGCCGTCGTTCGCATCGACGACTTTGGCAATACCGAAAGATGGGGCCCGTATCTCGCGATGGCCTACGTGCCAGGTACCGACCTCGCTTCGTTGGCCAGCGCGAATCGGCTTTCGGTTCAACAAGCGGTCGACCTTACGCTCGCCATCTGCAGCGGCGTTGCAGCTTGTCACCTACAGTCCATCGTCCACGGTGACCTCAAACCGAGTAACGTTAGGGTCACCCGCCGCGGCCAATGGCAAGACCGGGTCAAGATCCTCGATTTCGGTCTAGCTCTGCCTGTGAGTCCCGGCGTTTCCGATAGCAGCCACCATCGCAACACTCGCGGCGCGGAATCTTCGGATTCCGTACGTTTCCTTGCGCCGGAGCTTCTGCGCAACGAACCGCCTTCGCAGCAAGGTGATCAGTACGCCATCGCTTCATTGCTCTACTTGCTTCTTGCCGGCCACGCCCCCTTCCGAGCAGTTGATGGCAAAGACCTCGTGCGGGCTATCCTCGCAGGAGACCGTCCGTCTTTGAGGCTTCCTCGCCCCGATGCCCCCGCCACGTTGCAGTCCGCTGTTGAAATTGGCATGGAGACGGATCCGGAACGACGGTACCCAACCGTCGAGGACTTTGGGCTGGCAATCCTTTCCCACGCGTCTCCGACGCTACAGCATCTGTGGAACCGGTATTTCGCGAAGGCCAAGGTGCTCGTTGACCGACGGTTGGTCGAACCGGTCTCCACTCTCCGAAGAACCAACCCTGCCGGTGGAATGGGAAGGGTCGTCAAGATTGCCGCCCCGATGGTTACCGAGCTCCTCGACAACGAAAAGGCACCGAAGTTGGAGAACGGGAGGCGGCCTGTTCCTCGACCGAAGTCGACATCGCCCGCGTCGTTGCCGCAGTCGCGTTCGAGAACTGAACTTAGGACGCTGCTTGTATTTTCCCTCGGCGCTCTTGTCGGGGCGGCGCTGGCCGTTGGCGTCTTCCTATCGATTCTCGTCTACCAGCAACACCGCGCTTTAGTAGTGCCGTCGGTGGAACAGATGCGAGGCGACCACCCGCCCGTCATGCGCCATAGTCGTTGAGCCGAAGTTGTTTCCAACCGGGCACAGCTGAGTCCAGCGGCAGGCAAGGGGGCTGGATCTGGATCGGGCCCTGTCGGCATTTCTTGCAATCACAGGCGGCTTCCGCGTACATTTCTCTCAGAAATGCCAAATACCTCGCACGATATAGAGTCCCTTGTTCGTGATTTTGCCGCTCGCATCGAGGCGGTTGTCCGCGCTCAGATCAGCGAAAACATCTCGTCCGCCTTCGCTGGCTTGACGGGGAAAAAGACATCAACGGCGAAGCCGACTGTTGCCGAGCCATCGAAGGCGGCGAAAGCCGCTCCGGCGGCGGTGGCAGCTCCGGGGAAGCGCAAGCTCAAGCTCACGGCAAAAGGAGCGGCGGCTCGCAAGGTCCAGGGTCAATACCTCGGCCTGCTACGCGGTTTGCGACCAGGCGTCCGCCTCCGCGTGCAAAAGGTCGCGCGTGAAAAGGGCGTTGCCGAGGCGATGAAGTTCGCTAGCACCCTGAAGTAGAAGCTCGCTAGCGCGTGGCCGTCCACGTCGCCAAAAGTGCGGCCAACGCCCGGCGTGACCAACAACAGATTGGGTTTCGGGCTCAGCCCTGCGACGACGAACGGCCCTCTGCCTCATCTTTCTCGAAGCACGTCGGTTAGCGTGATCGCATCCGGTTGCTTGTGCGAGGTGCGTTGGATGAGACACGCGTGAGCCTTATCTACCAAGATGCTCGCTCTGTTCGCGTCCCCGGCAGCCAAGACCCACGCCGCCGCCTCGCAATACAAGACGCTCACCTGGCCGAGAAGCTTCCACATCGAGGTCACCATAACCAGCTCACGAGCAAGACAGGAATGCCGAGCCACAGAAGAAGCAGCCCCCATGCGCCGACGGCGGCGCTGCCGACTCGCCTCTTCGACCAGGACGGCCCCCACCGGTCAATCACGACCGTCGCCGCGGTCACGAAACCTAATACAAACCACTTGGCGACAGGTGCTCCCGCACGAGCCTTTGTTTGGCGCCAGAGGCCGAGCCCGAGGTCGATGCCGCCAGATCCGGGAATCAGTTGCATGCTTCGCCTCCCTGCCCTGCCAGTTCGCTTTCCCTCGGCCACACAAGTTGCTTCCGTCTGAGCGTTGCCAAGAGCGTCTCCGATGGCCGCTCCGGAAACGTCCAATCACCGACCTCCGGTTTCCACTCAAGCAAACGCCGGTAGCGATACGCAATCTGGCCGCCGGTTCCAAGGGCGACGCCAGGGCGCTCAAGCTCCAGGATTTCCGACACGCGCCTGGCGTTTCCATCTTCGAAGTAGCCCTGGTAGACGACGACGTCGACCGCACGTCCAACCATGGACGCCACGGTTGCGGCCGTCAGCCCGGCTACGTCCGCCATTTGCGCGAGCAACTGCAGCTGGTGAAGAGCGTCGTCGCCATCGTTTGCGTGAATGGTGCCCAGGCCTCCACCATGGCCCGTCGACAACGCACGCAGAAGGTAGAACGCCTCGTCGCCGCGAACTTCGCCGACCACAATTCGGTCAGGCGTTTGGCGAAGAGCGTTCTTCACGAGGTCGCCGATGCTCACGCGACCTCCGGCTCCGTGGTAAGGCTCGACCGTTTCCATGGCGACCCAGTTGGGCTGCTGGATCTGCAATTCGCGGGCGTCTTCGATCGTGACGATTCGTTCGTGACGGGGAATCACCTGCGACATCGCGTTCAAGAGCGAGGTCTTTCCTGAACCGGTTCCGCCCGCGATCAGCATCGACTTCCGCGCCAGCACCAAGGATTCGAGCATCATCCTCACGCGCGCATCGATCGAACCGAGCGACATGAGCTTTTCGAAGGTCATGGTCTCAGACGGAAACAGCCGTATCGTGAGCGCGATTCTCGCGCACGCCGGAGGCACGGCGATGTTCACGCGTTCGCCGCCCGGCAAACGTGCATTGCAAAGCGGGCTGGCCTCGCTCACCTGCCTGCCGATAACCTCGGCGG
>CAZTTW010000355.1:0-5506 GCA_964616265.1 uncultured Myxococcales bacterium
GCGATCGATGAAAGGATCGCCGGGCTTATCGGTGAGAAGCAGCACGCGCCGCTCAGGCGCTTCGATTGTCGCTTGCGTCACTGGCGTCACTTGCGTCGCTTGGGCGAGCGTAGCGGACTCGGCCTTCGCGGGCGCAAGGCAAATCACCGCCAAGCCAAACAGCATGACGCCAAGGGCGGCGATGCGAATGGCTGGGCGTTCGAGTGAAGTGGAGGCTGGGAAGAGGTTCACTGAGACAGGATGCCTTGCGCCTCAGAAGCGTATGGCCCCTGGGGGAATCGACGCAAGTACTGTTGTGCCTCCACGCGCGCGCCCGCCAAATCACCCGACCGCTGCCGGGCCTCCATCAGACGCCCGAAGGCGTCGCCCATGAGGGGGCCGCTCGGCTGTTCGCGCAGGTAAATGTCGAACCAACTGGCAGCGTCCCCGTAAGCGTGCTGCTTTTCGAACGCGATACGTCCCAGCCTGAACGCGGCTGTCGCGGCCTCGGATGAGCCTGCAAAGCGTTGACGAAGTGCCTGCAGCGCCACTACTGCCCGCCGGGACCGACCGAAAAGGCGCGCCGCATCGGCGAGCGCCAGCAGCTCCTTGGAGGTCGCGGCCTGGCAAACGCGATCGAAGCCCATGCGTTCGGCGGAGCGCAGGCCGTCCTCCAGCCGTCCGGACGCCAGATAGTCATGCCAAGCCGCGCCGTGTGCAGGTCGGGTGCGATCTCCTTTCGCTGAAGCTTCGAAAGGTCCTTCGTCGTCGGCAGGAGCGGCAGCCACCCTGGGACTTTCCGACGGAGTCGCGAGCGAGCTTGAGGGTTGGCACGACAAATCCAAGGTGCCACCTGTCGTCACCGCTGTTGGTGCCGCCAAGCAACCGCCGGAAACGACGACCCGTCCCTCCCGCATGTCCAACTTGAATTGCTGGCTTTGGGGCCGGAATTCAAGCCTGAAGCGCGTCCCGACCACCGCGACGTGAAATTGGCCCGCTTCGAAGCCCCACCGGGTTCGACCAAGGCGCCTGTGCGCAATGGAAACGTCGACGGTCCCGTTCTCGACCAAGACCCGTGCTCCCGCCGAGTCCGCGCCAATCACCCGCATGCGTCCACCCTCGCGCAGGATCACGCTGCTGCCTTCGGAGAAGTCCAGCGGTACGGCACGGACACTCGAGGCTTCGATCAAATCGCCTGGCGTGGTCGAGACGGCGGGAACGTTGCTGCGGAATGAGATCGGTAGCTGCCTCCAAACCCCAAAGCCTGCGAGAGCCGTTGCCGCAGTTGCAACGGCAGCCCAGGCTCGCCAATTGTGCAGAGGCGCGAACGGTCGGTTGGCGCGACGGCTGGTACGGCTGGCGAACCCCTCGAGGAAGTCGGTGCGAGCAATCCGGATCTCTTCACTCGCGTGATTCTCGGCCGCCAACGCATCGCGAATGGACCTCCCCACGCGCTCTAACTGTTCGTCTGCTGGGTCCATCTCGTCCCATCCTCCAACCAAGGTTTCAGCGTCGGGCGCATCCGCGCCGCATCCAAGAACTTCCGTTCCGCCCGCGCAAGTCTACGTTTTATGGTTGCCAGCGAGGTATCGGCTGCCTCGGCGGCGTCTTGCAGAGTCATACCATCGATAAATCGAAGAACGAAGGCCACCCGCTCTTGCGTGGGCAGTTGGTCGAGAACGTCGTACACCTCGCGCAGCGCACGGCGAGCATCCGACGAAGGTTGATTGACCTCGACGGGGCGCGTGTGCTCCGGAGAGAAGATACGGAGCCAGCCGCGGCGGGTTCGCACGCGCAGCTGGGCGCGCGCGACGAAAATGGCGATGGAGGTTAGCCAGCTGCGCACGCGATCGGGCTCGCGCAACTTGCCGATGGAATCGAGGGCGCGGATGAAGACCTCTTGCAGAAGGTCAGGGATGTCCTCGTCGGGGCCCAGCGCCGAGCGCAGCGTTCGATGGATGTGGGCCGCGTGCTGATCATAGAACAACGCTGCGGCGCCCGGATGGCCGTCGCGCAGAGCTTGCATCAGCCCAGCTTCATCACCAACGAATGGAAGAGGCGTAAGCATAGATTACCGATTTGCCGTCTATCTGGGAAGGGAGTGCCCTTGGGCACTCCAAACGGCTCAAGTCTGCCCGCGCAATAGGTTTCGGTCGCGCAACTTTTCTGGTTCAAGGCCGATAGGCAAGCATGTCGTTCGTGTTTTTTTCCGTCCTCGCCATTTCGTGCCTAACCTCGACGGGTGGCGAACCTCGAAGTGACTCCGCTTGTTCGGGCGCTGCTCGCGGCTGTGCTTTGCCTCGCCTGTCTGCGCGAGTCTCGACCGACGCCGGGGCGGCTGGCTGCGCAAGTGGATGTGATTGCGGTCGGGCACGGCGATTCCATTCTGATTGCATCCGCTGCGGGCAAACGCATGTTGGTCGACGGTGGCGAGGCCGAGGCAGCGCCAGTTGTGTTGGCGCTCCTTCAGCAGCGAGGCGCCTGTCCACTGGATTTGATTCTGCTTACCCATCGCCATTCGGACCACTTGGGCGGTCTTGCCAGCATTGTGGAATCGTGTGGGACCAAGGCGTTCATGGACAGCGGCTATCGCCACGACACTCCTATCTACCTGCATCTGCTGCACGTTCTCGAACGGCTTCACGTGCCGCTGTTGCAAGCGACCTCAGGGCGAACGATCGAGCTCGGCCCTGGCGTGGTGCTGACGCTGCTGGGGCCGCCGCAGCCCTTTCTCGAGTTGGGCGAGGCGGGCGTGAACGCCAACAGCGTGGTGGCGCGGCTTGCGGTGGGAGAGGTCAGCATGCTGCTTTCGGGCGACTCCAACTTCGCCGAGGAGGAATGGCTGCTCGCCCATGGACTGGTTCCGCGGTCTACCGTGCTCAAGGTCGGCCACCACGGCAGCCGGACCTCGTCCAGTGCTGCTTTCTTGCGTGCCGTAGCGCCGCGCCTGGCGGTGATCAGCAACCGGGCGGATGCGCCCAAGCACCCGCACCCGGAAACCTCCTCGCGTCTACAGGAAACGGGCGCACAGATTTTGGAAACCGGTCGCGAAGGCACCATTCACTTGGACTTCGACGAAAACTCAGTCGCGTTCCATACTGTGAACCACCCGAAGACGGTTCGCCTGCCATGAGCGATTCCGACGTCTCACTTTTCATCGACGCCATCGAAGACGACGAGGTCGTCGTGCTGCTCGGTGAGAAACGTCACCGCCTGCCGCGCGCGCTGCTGCCGGCCGGAGCGAAAGAGGGCACATGGTTGCGACTGGCGATCGACTCATCGTCGAGGGTGGGTGCAGCCATCGAAGCAAAGCGCGCACGTTTGGTTGGATCCGACGACGGCGGCAACATCAAGCTCTAGCGCTTATCGACCGTGATCACCCGCAACGACAACGTCAGCATGGAGTAGATCGAATGCCAACGGCTGAGCGTACTTTGCAAACACGGGTGGCGCGCCCATCGCGGACGCTCTTCGTTGTGCTGCTGGCCGCAGCCCTTCTGCAGATGGCGTGGTACTACCCTCGGCTGCCGGAGAGAATGGCGTCGCATTTCGATGCCGCAGGACGGGCCAACGGCTTTCTGCCCAAGCCCGCGTTTTTCATTCTTAACGCCGGTGTGCTAGCGCTACTTTCGCTCGTCTTCTTGTTGACCCCGATACTGCTGGCGCGCCTGCCGAACAGGCTGATCAATTTGCCCAACCGTGACTATTGGTTGGCGCCAGAGCGTCGGGATTGGGCACTTGCCAAAGTGCAAGCCCTTTCGGTGGGCTTCGGCGACGCCATGGTGCTCTTTCTCTTGCTCGTGTTTCGCGACGTCATGCGTGCGAACCTGCTCGAAATGCCAAGGCTCACGATGCGTATTTGGTTTTATTTGGTCTCGCTTGCCGTATTTGCCATCGTCTGGACGATGCGTTTGATGCGAACTTTCCGCCTGCCGCGGTGAGGTCTCGCCGCCGAAACGACTGCGTTTTTTGCGCGCGATAGCGGCTCAAGGTCCAGCGTCTTACTGTCGAGGGAAAGAGATGGGTCAGCGGGAAATTTGCCGCTGACCTGTTTTTTTGCGGCTGTTGGTCCGAGATACGATGTCGCCGAGGGCTCACCTTCACAGTCAACGCCTGATTGTTTTGGTCGTCGCGGCTGCTGCGATCATCGGCTTGTTCGTGCCGCTTGGACGTGTGCCGACGGTGTGGACTTTGCGCGGCATCGAGACCGCGCGTTTGGTTGGGCTGGGCCTTCTGATTCTTACCGCAGCGATCGTGCTCCTTGGTCGCCGTGCCCAAGAGATGGGACTGCCGTTACAGATCACCACTTTAGGCACGACCGGGTTGGTCGTCGCCTTTAGTGTCTTTCGCTTCATCGTTCTCGGGAGTACCTCCATGCCCGTGTTCGAGGACGACGACCCTCGGTCGGCCGTGTACTACAGGAAGGCTTGCGACGCTGGCGTGATGGAGGGCTGCTCGCGTCTCGGCGCATGCTATTGGACGGGTGGTTGCGGGGTTGCGCCGGATGGCCGTCGGGGCTTCGACCTATACGAGAAGGCATGTCAAGGCGGCAACATGCCTGCCTGTGGCCAGTTGGGTGTTTGCTATGAATTCGGCGGATGCGGCTTGACCAAAAACAGCCAGCGCGCCGTCGCTCTGTACGAAAAGGCTTGTCAAGGCGGAGAGGCCGCCATGTGCAACAACCTCGGCGTCTGTTACCACAAGGGACAGTGTGGACTGGGCCAAGACGACACACGCGCTGCTGAGCTTTATCAGAAAGCGTGCCGAGGCGGCGACAGCAGCGCGTGTCACAATTTGGACGTTATGAAGAACTGAGCTCGTCGCTCAGTAAGGCGGGTTCGTCAATCGGGTCTGTGGGGATTTCTGCGGCGCCACCACGAATCAGCAACGTACTGGTGGCGACCAGGCCACCTGTGATCACAAAGACTGGCACCAGTCCCACGTGGTTGGCCAGTTGCCCGAATCCCAACACCGAGAGCATGCCCAGGTTCATCACACCGTTCGACAGTCCCGCGAGCGGCGCGCGCTCGGCTGGACTGCTCTGGCTAAAGAGCATGGCCATCAGCGCGGGATAGAGCGCGCCATGAGCGAGACCAAAGAGCAATCCGAGGCCAACCAGCGACCTCGGTCCGACGGCCGCCACGGCCGCGATGGCAGCTCCGTAGAGCATCAGGCTGGCCGCGGTGGTTTGCTTGAGTCCCAGGCGATCGGTGAGACCGGTGCCAAAGATTCGAACCCCGAGCGCAGCGATGGTGTACGCGGCGAAGAAACCACTCACCGCGGTCACGCCTCGTGGCAGCGCCAGTGGCGACAAGAACGCCATGACGACGTTGAAACCGGCGCCTGAAAAGGCAAGTGCGAGCAAGACCGGTCGGGCGCGGGCGGGAAGCGCCAGCGTTGCCGTCGTGTGCGCGAGACGTGCCTGGCGTGGCAACTTGGACGCGAGCCAGGCGCCTAGCAAGGAAACCGCGCCCGACAAGGCAAAAGCCCACGCCAGCCGCCTTGATTCAAGGCTGCTGAACCGCAA
>CAZTTW010000356.1:0-5499 GCA_964616265.1 uncultured Myxococcales bacterium
GAGATTTTGGAGGGTGTTTCCGCAGGTTCTTCTTCTAATGCCCGGGGATTTGCGTAGCTTCCATGCGGGATCCGGGCGCGCGCCTAACCATTCCCTTGGTGGTGTCTGCGGCGTTCTTCGTGCAGTTGCTTGACACCAACAGCTGACGAAGTCGCTGCCGCAGATGGCGACGGCACTCGGAATGCGGGACCGTTGATTGGCGGGTTGGCGCCTTCTCACGATCGCCGTCATCTGTTTTTGGCTCGCTCGGCGGTCTGCGCGGCAAACGGTAGCGTCAACTCTCGGCGATGAAGGCGTCGATCATCTTCCGCGCGATGCTGATGGGCGCGGGCAAGTCGGGCAGCCGACCGAGCGCGAACCAGCCAGCCTCGGCGATCTCGATTCCGTCGACGCGAATGTCTCCACCGGCGTACTGAGCATAGAAGCCGATCATCAGCGAGCGACCGAATGGCCACGGTTGACTGCCGTAGTAGTGCAGGTCCGCAATCTCGATGCCGACTTCCTCGCGCACCTCGCGAAACACGGCCTGTTCCAGCGATTCTCCGGGATCCACGAAACCCGCCACGAGACTGAAGCGCCCCGGGGGAAAGTTGGCGTTGCGGGCCAGGAGGATCTGTTGGTTGCGTTCCACCAGAACGATGACCGCTGGCGAAATCCGCGGATAGAACGTGGCGCCACAACGTGGACAGCGCCGCGCTCTTTCGCCCGAAACCAGCTCAGTCAAAACCGCGCAACCGCCACAGTATCGGTGCAGGTTGTCCCATTCCACGAGCGCCAGGGCCTGACCCACCAGGCTGGCCCGGGCCGAATCGAGGCTGGATGCAATCTGGCGCGCCAAGACCATCTGACAGTCTGCGGGTAGCTTCGCATCGCCGAGCAAGGGTGCGGCAAAACAAGGGCGCGCCCCGAGTTGCCCCACATAAACCTGTGGCCCAGCTAGTGCCGCCATCTCGGCCTGCTCGGGAAGGCGAAATTCTCCGTCGCCGGCCTCGATCACGACTTCTATACCGCGCACCACGACGAGCAGAGGCTGCGCCACCTGGGTTGGCGGAGTCAGTCCGGGAATGAAGTCGATGGTGCTCAGGGCAGTCACAGTACAACATCTGTGCCCGAAAGCATGCCGGTCCACACGTCTGCGGACACGATCGCACTCATTGAGCCCCTTTCTTATATGACACGCCTCTGGTGTTGCGTGCGGGGCAGTCTCTTGCTGACGTGGTGTCGCTGGAAAGGCAGTCGGGTGCGATTTTGGCGTATTTCGGCCTGGTATGTTTCGTGCTTTTCGTCTGGGCTCAAAGGAGCTCCCATGCCTGCAGTCGACACAATATGGTTCACGCGTTGCCCGGTTCCCACTGCCACGGGTTTGGCCTACAAGCTGGGCTGGCTTGACGAGGAGTTTTCTCCCGACGGGATCAAGGTCCGCACTCTGCAAGACAACCGGGAGCTGCTTCGGCATCACTACGATCACGAGCTGACCAGCCTCATCAGGGAAGGCGGAAACCTTTTCTCGATTCCGGCGCGAGGACAAGGGGCCCGAACCAAGCTTGTGGGACTGACCTGGATCGACGAATGGCAAAGCATCTTGGTGCGGCCGGGCTCGGGCATTGGCACGCCCCAGGACTTGGTAGGCAAACGGCTCGCTTTGCCCGCTTTCCGCCCGGCTGATTTGGCCGAAAACAAGCGCGGACGCAGCATCGCACGCGGGATGAGCTTGGCGGGCTACAAAGGCGCGCTCGCGTCCATCAGTCGCACGCTGGACGACGTGCAATTGGTCGAGGTCGGTTCCGAGGTTGCCTCCGATGATGGACGCGAAGATCTCGGTCGGCTTTGGAGTGGGCTCGGCGCGCTCGTCTCGGGGCGCGTGGACGGCGTCTACGTCAAAGGCGCGGCGGCGGCCGAGGCAGCTCGTCGGCATGGTGCCATTGTGGGAATCGATCTGGATCGGCTTTCAGAGCGGCGCTTCCGAGTGAACAATGGAACGCCTCGACCCATCACCGCGCACGAGGAGCTCATTGAGCGGCACCCCGACCTTCTGATTCGGTTTCTCTATCAGACACTGCGGGCGGCGGACTGGGCCAAGGAGAACCTGGACGGTGTCCGTCGTGTGCTCGAGGGTGAAACGCGCTCTGGAGCCTCGGGCGTGGCGGAAGCGTATCGGGATGGTTTCCAGCTGACCCTGGCTCCGGATCTTTCGGACGAGCGGCTCGACCTCTTCCGCCGACAAAAGGACTTCCAACTGATCCATGGCTTCTTGGATCGCGACTTCGACTTTGATTCGTGGATCGATCCGCGACCCTTGCAGGAAGCCCAGCGTCGTTGGGAGCTTTCGCAGAAAGGGCAAGCCGCGTGAGGCGGCGCAAGGCTTGGGCGGGCGTCGTTGCGTGCCTTCTGCTGATGGCGGCGTGTCGCAAGGATGTGGCGAAGGCCGCGGGACCGCCGGCAGCGGCGCCGCCCTTCGTCATCAAGTTCTCCGATCCGGGGAACGCGGGGGTCCTTGCCTATGCCAAGAAAACCGGCCGCCTCGATGCACCGCTTGCGGCGGTGAATGCTCGCATTGAATGGGTGCAGGCCGCTGGGGCGTTCAGCGCCAATTTCGAAGCGATGAACGCCGGGGCCATCAACACCTCGGGCGGCGCGGTGAGCCCGGTCATCGGTGCGCTCTCCCACAACTTGCCGTTCCGCATTTTCGCCATCTACGAGCGAGCCCGGAGCCGCCAGGCGGGTGTCATCGTGCCTGGCACGAGCCCGATCAAGAGCATTGCCGAACTGGCGGGAAAGCGCGTGGCGGTCAACCTCGCGGCCCACGGGGACTACCTGCTGCTTCGGGCGCTGGAGCGCGCGGGCGTGCCCGCATCGCGGGTCGAGCGAGTGGCCATTCAGCCACCGGACGCGGCGGCGGCCTTCGCGACGGGAAAGCTCGACGGCTGGTCGACATTTGGAATTTTCTTCAACACGGCGGTGCGAAATGGCGCCCGCGTGCTGGCCTACGAAGAAGATCTGGAATCGGACGACGTCGGCATCTTGAGCGCCAATGCCGCCTCGCTGGCGACAAACCCGGCCGCGTTCGACGTCTTGTTGCGCGTGGTTCAGGAACTCACCTTGGAGGCGAGGCAATCGCCCGAGAATTTCCAGAATATCTTCGTCAGCAAGGGGCCGACCGCCGTTTCCGGTCCCGATCTGGCGCTCGCCATCGAAGATACTCGCAAACTGCCTCTTCCCCATGCTCCCACCGCCGAGGACCGCGTACACATCGCAGCGGTGGCCAAGCTCTTCTACGACAACAAGTCGATCGATAGACCTCTGACGACCGACCAGGTGGTCTTCGACCTCGGCGAAGCCGTGCGAGCCAAGGGGACGGCGGCGGTGGTACAGCCTGAGAAACCGCAAGCCCTTTAGGCTCGATCGTCAGCCGCACGCTCTCGCCATGGCACTTCTTCCCCTGGCCGGCCAGTCTCGCTGGCCGGAATTGCCCGTCCGGCGGTCAGGATTGATTGTAGGCGGCATCTCGATCCGCTTCATCGCCACTGTCAAAGGTTTTCGCTACCGAGAAGAGATCTCCCGGTCATTGGACCACCCGTGAGAAAAGCGTAGAGTCAAAGGCGCTACGCTGGTCATGCGCTTTACGACAGCTATTTTTGATATGGACGGCACGCTGTTCGACACGGAACGGTTAGCCATGCGCGCGCTAGAGGTGGTCTTGGAAAGATACGAGCTTGCCATTCCCAGGCAAGCTCTCGAATCGGTGATCGGACTGGATGGCAAGCGTACCGAAGCGGTCCTGGCGTGCTTCATTCCTCCCAGTATCGGTGTGGAGGGCATCCTGAAGCCCGCCAGCGCGTTGATCAGAAGCGAGATCGAAGCACGCGGATTGCCGCTCAAGAAGGGCGCGATGGAAATCCTGGCTTACCTCAAGGCGTGCGGGACAGCGATCGGCCTTGCCACATCCACGTCCACCGCGCGGGCGTTGGACAATCTGCGCAGGGCCAACCTGACCGACTACTTTCAGGCAACTATTGGCGGCGATCAGGTTGCGCAAGGCAAGCCATGCCCAGACATCTACTTGAAAGCGCTGGCGAAACTGCGCGCTTCACCCGAGGATGCCATTGCCGTGGAGGATTCCGACCATGGTATCCAGTCTGCCGCGGCCGCCGGGGTGCGAGTAATTCACATTCCCGACGTCAAACAGATCGATGCGGTCACGATGGCCCGTGTGCATCGGAAGTATGCTTCGCTGCTGGACTTCAGAGATGATCTGGCTCTTTGAGAATCGCCAGCGCTTGTTCGAAATCGCCGATCAGGTCGTCGACATGTTCGATACCGATGGAAAGGCGCAGAAGATCGGCCGGACAGAAGGTTCCAGGCCCCTCGACGCTGGCCCGGTGCTCGACCAGGCTTTCCACCGAGCCGAGTGAAGTCGCGCGTTTGAACACGCGGAGTGTGGCCGCAACTTTCCGAGCAGCCTCTTCTCCGTCGCGAAGACGCACCGATAGCATCGCCCCAAAGCCACCTTGGAACTGGCGCTGGGCGAGCACGTATTGCGGGTGGGAAGGGAGACCGGGGTACAGCACGCGGGCGATGGCGGGATGCTTTTCAAGGTGTTGTGCGAGTTGCAAGGCCGACGCGCTGGCAGTCCGAACGCGGGGAAACAGCGTGCGCATTCCCCTCAAGAGCAGCCACGCCTCGAAGGGACCGAGCACGGCGCCGCCAAGGGCGCGATGGACCCGGATGCGCGGCCACAGTGGCGCATCTTTGCGTGCCACTAGGGCGCCAGCAACCACATCGGAATGTCCGTTGAGGTATTTTGTGGCGGCGTGCATGACGATGTCCGCGCCAAAATCCAAGGGGCGGGCGTGCACTGGGGTCAAGATGGTAGCGTCCACCGCGACGACCGCTCCGCGCCGATGCGCAAGCGTCGCGGCCGCTTCGATGTCGGTCAACTCCCAGGTGGGATTGGCTGGGGTTTCTATCCAAAGCAATTTGGGTTCACCGATGGCGAGCGCGGCTTCGAGCGCTGCCAGATCGGCGTTCTCATAGAACGCTAAGTCCAGTTTCCACTGTTCGGCGAACCCCACCAGCCACTTGCGCAGCGCCCAGTACATGTTTCGGGGCGCGAGAACGCGCTGACCGGGTTCGAGCGATTGGAAGACCGCTGTTGCTGCGGCCATGCCCGATGCAAAGAGCAAGGCGCTCTCGCCACCTTCCAAGGTCGCGAGCAATTCCTCCGCTTGGTCGTAGGCGGGACTTGCATCGCGCGAATAGATCCGTCCGCCCGGATATGTGCCATCGCCGGCTCGTTCGAAGGTGGTAGTAAGGTGCAACGGGGGGACAACGTCACGAAAGGGCTCGGCCACCCGTCCAAGGGCCTGCGCGGTGAGTGTTTCCGGTCGCGGGGGGCTTTGGGGGGGGGGGGGGCGGGGGGGGGGTGCGCGAGTGGGGTGGGGGGGGGGGGGGGTGGGGGGGGCGGGGGGGGGGGGGGGTGTGCGGGGGGGGGAGGGGGGG
>CAZTTW010000357.1:0-3781 GCA_964616265.1 uncultured Myxococcales bacterium
TACGCCTTCATGGGCAACGAGCCCTGCTTCGAAGTGCCATGGGAATATAGCTTCGCAGGTGCACCGGCCAAGACCCAGTCCGTCGTGCGCGAGATCCAGAAGCAGCTTTTCACCACCGCGCCCGATGGTCTTCCGGGCAACGACGATGGCGGCAGTACGTCCGCTTGGTACATTTTTTCGGCGCTGGGACTGTACCCCGAGCTGCCTGGCGCAGGAGGCTTCGTGGTGGGCAGCCCCAAGTTCAGCTCGGCAACGGTTCACCTTGCGAGCGGAGCGAAATTGGCGATTCATGCATCAAGAGCGGCCGACGACGCGCCCTATGTTCAAGCGCTGCAGCTGAACGGGGTGGCCACTACGAAGCTCTGGATTCCGTGGACCTCGCTGGCGAGCGGTGCCACGCTTGATTTCGATCTTGGCAGCACGCCGAATGCCTGGGGCACCGGCGTTAGTGACCCGCCGCCGTCCTATTGATGGCTAGACCCGAGAAGGGGCACGAACCGCACGTCGCCGAGAGACTCCTGATGGAAGTCATCCTGCCCTCGTCGGGTCACCCGTAACAGTACCTGGGACGTTTCCTCGGCGCCGACCGGGATGATCATCCGCCCGCCTGGGCCAAGCTGGTCGAGCAACGGCCTCGGAATCTCTCGTCCGCCAGCCGCGACCGCTATTCCGTCGTAGGGCGCGTGCTCCGCCCAGCCGAGCGTTCCGTCGCCGTGGCGGATCTCGACGTTCCGACAACCGAGCTTCGCGAGCCCGATCGCGCGCCTCAGCCGCCAACACTTAATGCCATTCGATACTGAAGACCTCTGCCGCAACTCGGCTCAAGATCGCCGCCGCGTAACCAGAACCAGTCCCGATCTCGAGCACCCGCTCGGTCGACTGGAGCCGCAACGCCTCGACCGTGAGGGCGACGATGTAAGGCTGCGAAATGGTCTGGCCTTTGCCTATCGGCAGCGGCCGATCGTCGTAGGCAAAATCGGCCAGCGCGGGTGCAATGAATAGTTCGCGTGGGATCGTCCTGAAAGCATCGAGCACGCGACGATCCGAGATCCCCCTGGCCGCGAGCTGGCGCGCCACCATGCGAGAGCGAGCGTCGTCGACTGTCATGTTCGGCTCATGCGCAAGAACCGAGCCGGCGAGCCGGTGGACCTCGCAAGGCGAGCGCTGCCGAGCCGCCACGTGGTGCGTTCACGCGACACGCGATCCCAGCAGCCGTGACGCCATCGCCGTCAGGGGCCCGTTTTCAAATCGGCGTACGCAGCTTCTAGGCCTGCGGCGTTGGCGACTGTCTGAGCGTCGGCGGGGAAGCCCGATATCTGCGAGCCGTTGATGCTGATGTTGCCCGACACCGTGTTGCCCGACCCGTTAAGTCCTGGGTTCGGATTGCTGGCGCTGACCCAGTTGTTGGTAAACGTGATATGGCCGGTGTTGTTGTTGGCATTCGCATTGGCCGTTGCCAGGGCGCCGAACGAGGCAAAGATATTCTTCGTGACGGTGATGTAGGCCGACCCCTCGTCGGCGTACATTCCAAAGTAGCTGCCAGAGAGGCCCGAGCCCGAGGCATTGCAGTAGTTCTCCGTGAAGGTCGTCGCGGATGCCGACAGATTGTAGTAGCACCCGCCGTCGTTCATTTGCAGCATCCCTTGGTGGATGGAGTTCGCCGTGATTTGGTTGTTCTTGGCGATGGTCGGGTTCGTGTACAGAGGCTGGTACTTGTAGAGATCGCCTTGCGGCCGTGTCTTGTAATCGTTGCTACCGCCGGCGTCGTTCGTGCCCCACCCGTAGCCGCTGTTGATTCCTGAATACGGGAGATTGTAGACCTCGTTGTGCGAGAGCAGGACGTTCTGCGTGTAAGTGAGCATCAGGCCGGCGAAATCGCGATAGTCGATCCCGACATCGTGAACCAAGTTGTCCTTGACCGTGATGTTCTGGTCGATCATCCGCGTTTGGCTCGCCGTCAGCGCCGACAAAGCAACGTCGCCTCCCGGATGATGTGCTTTGGCCTGAATGCCGCCGATCACGATGGCACCTCCGGCGATCTGCGTGAATACGCAACCGACGACATTGATCGTGTCCGCCCCAAGTCCAACCTTCGACAGATGCGCGTTGTCGTCGTTTCCGATGCCCAGGCCCACTTCGCCGAGATTGATGAAGCGGTCGCGCACGAACGAAATGTTCTTCGCCGCCGAGACCTGAACCGCGCCTGGCATCTGATGCCATGCCGGGCGGGTCGCTTCGAATTCCGGATACTGGGATTTCGGCCCAGAGATGAAGGCGCCCGTCTGCTGGTTGGCGTATCCATCTGACGAGTTCGGTCCAAGCCAGCTGGTGTTCGAAAACGTGAGCCCCTGGAAGGCCAGGTCGTGCGCCGGCTGGTCGTAACTTCCGCCGATCGAGATCAAGACCTCCAGCTGAGGCAGCTCGACGTCGGCTTTGCTCATGTCCTGGCCTGACAGAGGCTTGTAGTAGAGCGCCCCGGCCGTCGTGTCCTGGTACCATTCGCCCGCCTGATCGAGGAACTCGTACGCGTTCTCCATGTAGGCGGGCCCCTGGCGGAATGCGCTCTTGATGTAGTCGTAGCCCCAGGTGTTCTCGTCCCAAGCAGGCTGCACCATGGTCACGGTGCCGCTGGCGATGCTTTTCACCGGCGAGTATCGGTCGGTAAACGAGCAGATGGAGTGCAGATCGACGCGGTCCGGGTGTGCGAGGCTGTTCAGCAAGCTCAGGCTACCGCTCGAAAAAGTCAGGCCGCCGGCGCTGCTGGAAAAGTCGTTGACGTTGATCGTATAGCGGGCCCGCGTCGCGATCTTGCCGTCCACGTAAAGTTGCCGCGTGGCGAACGTGCTCGGCGCCGTGGCTTTCCAGATGTCTTTGCCGGTATCACTGGCCGCCCAGCCGGTAATCTGCTTGCCTCCGGACAGCACCGGGTGCGCCCCCGACGCCGCTTGCCAGGTGACCGTATGGCTATTCGCACCCGAGTCCGCCGCGGTGAAAGTCAGCGTTGCCGTCAGCGGATAAACGCCGTCCGCGAGCTCGACGATGATATCGGTCTGCATGGCAGCCGCCGCAGCCCGCACCACGGTCTGCGCTTGCGTGATCGAACAGGGCGCAGCGCTGGAGCAATCGGTCCCGCTACCGCTGGGCGAGACGTAGTAATGCGAACCCGACGCGCCCCCGACGGTAGTCGTTCCGCCGGTAGCGCCTCCCGTCGTCGCCCCTCCACCGGTGCCAACGGCAGCCCCGCTACCCACGGCGGCACCGGTTCCAGGAGCGCCGCCCGAGCCCAGGTGCCCTCCCGTACCCGCCGATCCTCCGCCAGCCCCCGAAGCACCCGCCGCGCCGCCGCCGCCGGAAATTCCGCCCGCGCCTGCGCCGCTGTGGCCACCGGTCGTCGCGCCGCCTGCCCCACTCGCGGTCTGCGTGGCTGTGCCGCCCGTGCCGGTTCCGCCAGCGCCGAGCCCGCCATTTCCGCCCGAGCCTTTGCTGTCTTGGCCGCCGCTACTGCAGGCCACAGGGATCGATAAGAGGGCGATGGTGAGCATTCGAAGCGCTTCCTTGGACATCGCAACTCGGGCGAATCGCGGTGGCACCGCCACCTGTAGCTCGTCGATCTCTGAGGTCATGAAAGGCTCCTGCCTAGGAAGGTGAGAGATTCTCTGCAAGAAAGAAGAATACGGCGCTGCCGCGTCTTCTCTCGAAGCCGTCCTATCCTTATCGTCCGAAATGCTTCCTATTTGTTTGATAATCCGTTTCCACGATGCTTGGCGAGACTCGAACTCTC
>CAZTTW010000357.1:3881-5495 GCA_964616265.1 uncultured Myxococcales bacterium
CCCCAACCGCCGTCGGATGCCATCGACCAGCAGCACCAATCAATGTGCACACGTCGCTTCTATTCGCTTAACTCTATTGCTGCTTATCAGTAACACAAGAGTTACCCCGGCGGCGTAGAAGCGTGCCATGCTACCCGGCGCATGAACAGCAACGGGAAAACCCAGGTGCGGGTGGACGAGGTTTTGCGTCCAGGGCAAATCGTCGACGGGCGCTACCGCGTCGATCATTTGATAGCAGAAGGGGGTATGGCGGCGGTTTGGGCAGGCCACAATATCCGTGTCGGCAAGCGCGTAGCGTTGAAGGTCATCCGGCGGTCGTTCGCGACGCATGACCTCGCCGTAGAAATGCTCCGGCGTGAATCGATCGCGGCAAGCAAGGTCAACCATCCGAACGTCGTCAACGTTTTCGACGTCATCGAGTATGACGGCATGACGTGCATCGTGATGGAATTGCTTCAGGGCGAGTCGCTCGCCGAGTATCTCGCCAAGCGAGGCTCACTCACCTTCGATGAGGCCGCCACCTTGTTGCTACCGGCGATGCGAGGTGTGGCGGCCGCGCACGCCCAAGGCGTCGTGCACCGAGATCTGAAACCGGGCAACATCTTTCTCTGCCGAGACAACGATGGAAGTCTTCTCGCCACGAAAGTGCTCGATTTCGGCATTTCCAAATTCACCGGGCGAGCGCCGGACGCCGGATCGGATTTGACGGATCTCGCGCACTTTGGAACACCGGCTTACATGGCGCCGGAGGATATTACAGGGTCGGCGGCGGTCGACGTGCGGACCGACGTCTACGGTTTCGGCGTCCTCCTCTTTGAATCGCTGACCGGAAGAAGGCTCTTCACGGGCGAACCGAGCTTGGCGTTGCTCTACAAGATCCTGACCGAGCCAGCCCCGAGTGTGGGCGACCTGCGGCCCGATCTGCCTTTGGAGGCACGATCCATCGTCGACTGCGCGTTGGCGAAAGATCCCGAGAATCGCTTCTCCAGCGTCGAAGATCTCATTCGCGCCATCGACAACCATGTGGCATGCGCGCCGACCCTTCGAGTGCGACTGCCCGCTCTCGCAAAGGAAAACAAAGCTTCTCAGCCGACGCTGCAGCTGTGGCATGGGCTATCGGCCGAGACTTCGGCCGCGCCATCGGCCAGAGCTCTTCTAAGAGACGCCCTGGCGCGTTTGCGCTCGTTTTGGCTCTCGCCGGAATGGCTTCGTCCCCGGCGACTCGCTGACTGGCGCCTGGCCGCGGCAGCGGGCGTGCTCGCAGGATCCTTGCTCTGGGCACAACACTCCCTCCGTGACGCTTCAGCGCGACAGGCAGACGTGACCACCCTGAAGACTGCGCAGTTGCCCGCGGCGCCCGTCGCGCGGCCTGCACCGTCATGGGCACCATCAGAAGGAATGCCGGTCACGGCAGAGGTCACGCCACTTGCGCCTTCGCCAATGCCCCTTTCAGCGCCTGTCCAGGAAAGGGGTTCGGTGGCCCAACCACATCCCGTGGCGCAAACGCAAGGTCCCCACTTTCTTCCGCGTGCAAGCCAACGTGCGCCAAAGAAGCGCTATGACAATCCTTTCGGCGATGACGAGCCTAGCGCCATCGGTGTGACGGCAAAAGCC
>CAZTTW010000358.1:0-1295 GCA_964616265.1 uncultured Myxococcales bacterium
CACACCTACGTGACGGGCGGAAACAGCGAGGACGAACACTTCCACACGCCGAACGCGCTCGATCAGTACCGGGACAACGTGAATAACGAGACCTGCAACGCCTACAACATGTCGAAGCTCACGCGGGATCTGTTCATGGTCACGGGTGACGTCAAGTACGCCGATTTCTACGAGAGAATTCACATCAACGAGATTCTGTCCTCGATGAATCCCGATACGGGTATGACGACGTATTTCAAGGCCATGGGGACGGGCTATTTCAAAGTATACGCAACGCCGACGGATCGCTTCTGGTGCTGCACTGGAACGGGAATGGAGAACTTCACCAAACTCGGCGACAGCGTGTACTTCCACGACGACAAGGATCTTTGGATCACGTTCTATGTGAGCTCGACCCTGAATTGGAAGAGCCGCGGCCTTTCCCTGACTCAGACGACGGATCTGCCTCTCTCCAACAAGGTAACCTTCACTGTCACCGCCGCCCCCACCGACGCCGTCAGTCTGAACTTCAGAAAGCCTGACTGGACGTCGACTTGCCAAATGGCGGTTGCGGTCAATGGCCAGGCCGTCACCCCCGTGGTATCCGGCGGCTTCCTGAGCGTCAGTCGGGTCTGGCAAGCCAACGATAAGGTCGAGGTCGCATTTCCGCTCTTCGCGCAAGTCTCTCGGTTGCAAGACAACCAGAACTCCGTGGCTTTCACCTACGGTCCCTTGGTTCTGAGCGCAGGCCTGGGAACCGACAGCATGACGACGGTCGGGCACGGTGTACAGGTTCTCGCGGCAACGAAGCCCAACGGCCTGCAAGACACGATCAAGATCAACAGCGGCACCATCAACGATTGGCTCGCCAACATCCAGAGCAACCTGGTCCAAACCGCAGGCAAACTGGAGTTCACCCCCAAGGGTACGGATTCCGACGGAAAGCTCGTCTTTATCCCTCACTACTCGCGCTACAAGGATCGGTACGGTATCTACTGGCTCATGTCGGGCACCGCGGGCGGAAGCGCGACCACCAATCTCGTCTGCCCCACGGTTACGACTGGCGGAGGCGGCTCGGGCGGCATTGATGCGGGTGCCGGCGGCGCAACCACGAGCTCGGGCGGTTCGGGGGCTGGCGGCGCGAGCACAGGCTCGGGAGGCAACAGCATGACGGCAGGCACGAGCGGCTCTCAGGGTGGAAAGTCCGGAGGTGGCGGCACTGGCTCCGGTGGTGCGCAAAGCTCCGGTGGTGCGCAAAGCGCCGGTGGCGTCGCCGCAGGCTCGGGCGGAAATTCCGGCGGGGGCGCGGGCCATTC
>CAZTTW010000358.1:1395-5468 GCA_964616265.1 uncultured Myxococcales bacterium
CCGGTGGCGTCGCCGCAGGCTCGGGCGGAAATTCCGGCGGGGGCGCGGGCCATTCGGGTAGTGGCGGGGCGAGCGGGGGCGGCAGTTCCGGCAGCACTGCGACCGGAGGGAGTAGCGGCAATGCCAACCAAAGCAACTCCGGATGCTCGTGCAGCCTCGGCCACAACAACGTCCGTGGCACGGGAGGTTCGATGCTAGGTATTCTACTCGGCCTCGGACTCTTGGCTCGCCGCCAGAGCAAGCGCCGCTCGCCACGGTAGAAGGTCGACAATTCACACGTGAAGCCCTGGCCTCCCAGGGCCGTTTCCGGAGCACTCATTCGTTGACAGGCATTATTAAGGCGAGCACCGATGGCCGCCGTCGTCGACGGCCATCAAGCGCAACTTCGCATTTCTTGGGATTTCTTCACGCCAAGAGGCCCGAGTGGCAGTTTCAGCACGCTTTGAGGGTCTGGAGATCCGAGAGGGTGAGCGGAGCGCCCGGATGCGTGAACGCATGGCTCTCCGTGGAGCCTCCTTGTCCCCCCGAGCCTCCGGACACCGAATCATTGCCGCCATGACCGGCGCTGCTCGATCCTCCCGCCGCTTCGGCTGAGCCGCCGACCGATGGATGGTTTGCGCATGCTACCGGGGCCGCGACGAGTGTGGCTGCCACGAGCGACGCGAGCGCACTGGATTGAATGCTTCTCATGCCGGAGCTCTGGTCGTTGGGGGAACAATGAAGGCAGACTGTCGCACCAAGCATAGCGGCATGGCTGTCACGGAAAAGACCGATGTTGGGAGAATGTGGGTTGGCGCTGCCGTTGGTGATAGCAGAAAGCGAAGTTCTTTCGTCTCGAGGTGATTGAAGAGAACCGCACGAGACACTCTCTCCAAGAGGTTCCGATCCACCTTATTCGGCGACCTCCGATCTACGACCCAACCGTCGCAATGGAGATGATTTGCCGATGACGTATTCGCAACTGGCTTCTCGCAGAGTTTTTCTGGCCGGCATGGTAGTCCTCACGCTCCTAGCGTGTAGCACCTCGGGGGGAGGTGGTGGCAGCCTTGGCTCGGGCGGTGCGCCTGGAACCGGCGGAGCAACTGGCAGTGGTGGCAAGGTGGGGGCAGGAGGCTCGCTCGGAAGCGGTGGGACCTTGACGACGGGCACCGGTGGTACCATCGCGACAACGAATCTAGGAGGTGGACCGGGCACGGGTGGCGCGACGGGAAGCGGCAGCAGCGGAACGACGAATGCTGGCGGTAACGGCGGTGCTGGAACGACGAGCACGGGCGGCACCGGTGGCGGAAGCTCGGCTTGCCAGCCGAACTGCACGGGCAAGACATGCGGCCGTGACGGGTGCGACGGAACCTGCGGAGGGTGTCTGCCCAGCCAGCTCTGCGGAACGGACAACACCTGCAAGGCGCAAACGACCGGTGTGGTTGTCGACCTCAAATCACAACTGACACCGATATCGCCAGGCGTCTACGGCCTCACCCTGGCGTCTGATGACAGCGGCCCGGCGCTCGGCAGTGACGACTCTATTGAGCTAGCGACTCTCAATCGTTGGGGCGGCGACGAAACCGAGTCCTACAACTGGAAGGCTGATATCTTCAATCCTGCGCGCTGGTGGGCGTGTTCAAACGTCTCTGGCACGCAGCTGTTCGACGCCTCCGCATCCACGCCCGCGACGCCGGCAAACCTCACCAACTCGGCCGATCGGTTCGTCAACTGGAACAAGGCCCAGAACGTCGACACGTTGATGACCATCCCCATCACCGGATGGGTGGGAAACAAGATCACCTCGCAGGATTCGGCCAACAGCTCCTGCGCATCATCAGGCGACGTGAATTGTTGTACGTCCATCGGAACGAGCGAGTCCGTGCTGGTGGACAAGGGGTCGAAGAATCTCGACACCTCGTACATGCAGGACTGGGTTACTCACCTCACTGGCCTTTTCGGAAGTGCCGCCAGTGGTGGCATCCGATACTACCAGTTGGACAACGAGCCCGACTACTGGCTGGATCTGCGTCCTGACGTGATGCCTGCCCTGTATCCACCGGGGAAGTCATGCCAGGATTTCTACACCGCAATCGCCAGTGGCGACGAAGCGGGCGTGAGCATCACGGACGACTTTATGAATCGCACCATGGCCTACGCGACCGCGATCAAGAAAGTCGATCCGTCGTCTCAGGTGCTCTTCCTCTCGGCCATGAAACCCAAGGGGCTCATCTCGCTCAGTAGCGAGATGTGTGGCGTGTCTGGGCCCTACTCGATGGATAGTTCTCTAGCGAGCGCGCTCCTGAAGAAGGGCGCGCAGTATGAGGCGTCAAACCATCAGCGCATTCTCGATTGTCTCGATTCGCACTATCCAAACCAGGAATCCGGGACCAGTGGTATTTGGGACACGACCAACCCCTTCTCACACCAGCAAGCCTGGATCAACGGCTCGTACCCCGGTACTGGCATCTGTGTTAGCGAATACGTCGTGCCGAACGACGCTTCCGACACGTCTGCTGCGAGTCTGGAGGCCGATCTGCTCGGCGGTTTCGGTGCCATGGGAGTCCGCGTAGCGTCGTACTTCCGTACGCTGAACAACAAGGATGGTAGCCACAAGCCGGTCTACAACGGCTGGGCGATGTTCAGAAACTACGACGGTGCCGGCGGCAAGTTCGGCAGCATTTCCGTAGGGGCGGCTAGCTCCTACTCGAGCTTGCACGCGTATGCTTCCACGGACTCTGCCTCCACGCCGACGAAACTGTGGATCATGTTGGTAAACGTCGGTAGCTCGGCGCAGTCAAGTCTGTCCGTGGCGGTCAACAACTTCACCGCCTCAACCGTAAAGGTATTTCAGAGCATCGGCGGCGCCGCTCCTGCTGCAGCAGCAGATGCTGCAGTAACCAACGGGACGATTGGTGGAATCTCCGTAGCCGCTAACAGCGTTACGCTATTGGTGGCTCAAAAGTAGGGGTGCTACGACTGCATCCCGTTGCAGTCTCACCACAGATCGGCTCAGAGGGCGCGACCGTGCCGGGCATAGGGGGCGCCCCTAACCGTTGATGGCGAGCGTGGGCAACTTCGCATTTCTTGGGATTACTTCACGCCAAGTGGCGCGAGATGGCGACGGATCCTCGGGGAATGATGAATAGTGGTAGCTTCAGAACTGTCGGTCAATTTCCGTATCAGACTGTCCGCTGCAACATGCGTGGGCGCGATCGAATTTGTGAGCCGGTCTTGGAGCGCAGGACACACTTGCGATGAGGGAAAGATAAGGAGTTGCGATGAGTAACAAAGACGTGCGACGACTGTCGGGCCATTCGCGCCGGGTGAAACGAGCCATCTCCAGCATGGCCATTGGGCTTGGTATTTTATCGGCTTTTCCAACAGATGCCTTGGCTACCAGAGGCCGTGTGAAAGTGGCAAACAACACGATCGTAACCGACACGGGCTCACTGATAAGAGGAGCTCGTGTGTCTTTGGATATTTGGGATGAAACACCTTCTCAAGCCGATATCGATGCAATCAAGAACAACCGCGGCTTGAACGCCGTTCACATCTATGCCGAGTACCCCGGAAGTAACAAAGCCGCGGGATACAATTCCGCTAAGGTTGACAAAGTCGTCGACATGGCAGACCAAAACGACTTGTACGTGGTGTTGACAATAGGCTCTGGCGGGGCAAACGGGAGTTTCAACGGAGCCTTCGTTACGGCATTTTGGAATTTCTATGCACCTCGCTACAAAGACAAAACCTTTGTCGTCTACGAAGTTTGCAATGAGCCTCAAGCGTGGTCTGCCCCCTACAATGACAACACCCTTACAATGGAGAAGACCGCGTATGCCCAGATCCGCGGGTTGGCCCCAGACACTCACGTCATGATGATGTCCTACTCGCAGCCCAACAATTGGACTCAAGCGGCGACTGAGTGTGCTGGGTTAGGCGTCGATTGGAGCAACGCTTCGGTCGCCTTCCATACGTACGGAATCGATGGAAAGGAAGACAGCACACTAACCAGCTTCTACAAAGCTCTGCAAGCCAAGGGGATATCCTACGCCTGTACCTAGCCCAATTTGACCCTGAAAGCCATCACCACG
>CAZTTW010000359.1:0-5462 GCA_964616265.1 uncultured Myxococcales bacterium
TCGATGGTCTGGAACCGCCGCGCCAGCGCGCGATCCTTTTCGATGTGGGCGCGCAACTCCTTGTGCGTGGTCGTGCCGATGCAGCGAATACGACCACTCGACAAAAGCGGCTTGAGCAAATTCGAAGCGTCCATGCTGCCGCCCGAAACCGCGCCCGCGCCTACGATCGTGTGCAGTTCGTCGACGAAGATGACCGCGTTCTTCTTTTCCTCCACCGCTCGCAAGACCGCCTTGAAGCGCTCTTCGAAATCGCCACGGTAGCGTGTACCGGCCAGCAGAGAGCCCATGTCGAGCGAATAGATGGTCGTGCCGGTCAGCGCGGCAGGCGCCTGTCCGGACTCGATCCGCGCCGCCATCCCCTCGACGATGGCCGTCTTGCCGACGCCGGGATCGCCAATGAAAAGCGGGTTATTCTTACGCCGCCGAGCCAGCACGTGCAGCGCGCGCTCGACTTCCTTGTGGCGGCCGACCAGCGGATCGATCTCGCCCCGGCGCGCGCTCTCGTTCAAGTTGACGGCGTACGCCTCCAGTGGATCCTTGGCCGGCCCCTCCTCACCTTCCTCCGCCGCGCCCGGCGCATCGCCGTGGCTGTGCTGGGGACTCGACAAGACCTTCGATGTGCCATGCGAAACCGTGGTCAGCACGTCGAGCCGAGAGATGCCCTCTTCCTTCAGGAAATGAACCGCGTGGCTGTCCTGCTCGGCGAACATGGCAACCAACACGTGCGGGCCTTGGACCTCCGAACGGCCGGCACCGATGACGTGGTTCACCGCGCTCTGAATCACGCGCAGAAAACCGAGGCTCGGCTGCGCGTGCTCTGACTCGTCGTCGTGCGCGCGCTCGTCGGCGTCGCCGTCCGTGACTTCGTCGGTGGCCTCTTCGTCTCGGACGGCACGAGGCACCGACGGAATCTCGTCATGCAGGAACTTTTCCAGCTTCGCGCGCACGCGCGGCAAAGTCCCGCCGCATTTGCGGATAACCTCGGCGGTCTTGGCGTCGTCGAGCAACGCGAGCAGAAGGTGCTCGAGACCGGAGAATTCATGGCCGCGCCGAGTGGCGTCGCCCATGGCTTTGCGGACGGCCTTTTCGAGATCGGGACTTAGCATGATTGCCTTCGTACGGAACATTCAAGCGGCATCTCGTGCTTGCGCGCAAAGGTGACCACTTGGTTGGCTTTGGTTTCCGCCAAGTCGCGCGGATAGACCCCCGCGATGCCCGAGCCTTTGGTATGGACGTGCATCATGATCTGGTCGGCCGTGGCGGCGTCGTGATTGAAAAAGCGCATGAGCACGTACACCACGAAGACTTGGGTCGTGTAGTCGTCATTGTGAAGCACGACCTCGTACGGGCGAGGCCGGTCAGTCTTGACCTTCTCCAAGGTCAAAAGCTCGCGCTCGTCTTGCGGGTTGTGTGTCGGCATGGTCGCTCCAGGTAGCTTGGCACGGACCTGGCAGCGATCAAGATCCCTGCAAATCGGATTCTCACGACGCGCATCCTATAATCAGCTCATGGATCTCTCGTTCTTCGACAAAGCGGCTTGCGCCGAGCGGCGGACGCGCCTTTCTGCCATTCTTGGGAATCGACCCGCACTCATCGCGGCCGGCGCGCCCAGGCCGCACGGCACCTACCGCGGGCTTCATCTTTTTCGCGGTGCAAGCCACTTTCTCTATTTGTTCGGCCTGCACTTGCCGAAAGCCGTGGGTCTATGGACCGGCATCACCTGGCAGCTCTTTCTGCCCGACCCCGGCCCGGACGCAGCGCTGTGGACCGGCGCCGAGCCGAGTTTCGACGAGCTTGGGAAAATTATCGGCGTGCCGGTGCTATCGCTCGGCAAGCTGAAGGACAGCATCAAGGAAAACACCGCCACCCTTCCGGCGCCAGACATCGAAGCTTGCGTCGAGCAGTCGACGCTGCTCGGCCGCGAGATTCGCCCCGGCAAGCTCGCCCCCGTCGATGAGCCGTTGGCCGACGGGCTCATCCAATTGCGCCTGGTTCACGACGCCGCGGGCATCGCGGCTCTGCGCGAAGCCGGGCAGGCCACCGCGGCCGCGCATGAGGCCGGCCGCCGCGCCATTCGGCCTGGTATTCGCGAAAGCGTCGTGCGCGCCGCCGTCGAGGCCGAGCTCATCGGTCGCAACATGCCAACGTCGTTCGAGTCCATCGTCTCGGTTCACGGCGAGGTCCTGCACAACGAGGCGCACCACCACATGCTGGAAACCGGCGATCTGTTGCTGGTCGATGCCGGTGGCGAGACGGCCGGCGGCTGGGCCAGCGACGTAACGCGAACGTGGCCGGTCAGCGGCCGATTTTCGCCAACCCAGCGCGACCTGTACGAGACGGTGTTGCGCGGGCAAGTGGCGGCTATCGACGCCATCAAGCCCGGTCGCCGCTACCTCGATTTGCAGGGCATCGCCGCGCGCGCCATCGGGGAAGGCCTGGTCGCTCTCGGCATTTTGCAGGGTGATGTGGACGAGCTGGTCGGCGACGGCGTGGTAGCGCTCTTTTTCCCGCACGGCATCGGCCATCTGGTCGGTCTCGACGTGCACGATTTGGACGACCTCGGCGACCGGGCCACGTACGCACCGGGACGGACGCGCTCGACCAATCCAGGCCTCAAGGCGTTGCGCCTGGACCGCGATTTGGTCGCCGGCATGGCAGTCACCGTCGAGCCCGGATTCTACCAAGTGCCCGCCATTCTCGATAATCCGGAACGCACGAAGGTTGCGCGCGATCGCCTGCGCCGGGATCGCTTGGCAGCCTTCCGCGACGTGCGCGGCATTCGCATCGAAGACACCCTCTTGGTGACCGCCGACGGCCACGAAAATCTCACGCGTGGTGCGATGAAGACCGTCGCCGCCATCGAGGCCGCAGCCTCTCCTCCCTCTATCTGATGAATTTTATGGCCGCGACGGTGGCCGCCACGAGCAGCGCCACGATCAGCACTGCTCGCACGGCCCGCCAAAGGCGCGACACCGTCGACGGCAGATTCTCCGCGGTACGGCCCGTCGATCGCGCCGACGGTGCAGCCAACGGCGGAACGTAGTGTCGTTCTTCGATGGGCCGGCTAGCATGGCGATGCTTGGCGGCAAGAGGCAAGCTGTGGCGCTGGCTCGCCGACTTTGCTCCCGCAGAAGCCAGCGGCGGTCCGAGATCGATGACGAGCGCACTCATCTGCTGCTCTTCCTGACTGTCTGTTGCGGGCTCCTCGATGCGCAGCCCGAGGGTCGAGCCAAGCTCTTCGATTTCCTGCCGCCGCTCTTCGTCCGTGAATTCCACCTCCGGCATCTGCACAGCCGGTAAATCTTCGGTCGTGGTGGAGAATTCGTCGAGCAGCGCGGCCTTCGCCGCGGAAGGGGCCACCACCAAGCTCGACTTGCGCAAGTCCGTCGTCAAATGGCGGGGCTGGCCCTCTCTGTCCAGGTTCTCCAGTGCCGAACAGAAGTCCGCCGCGCTTTGAATGCGACATTCCGGTTGTTTGGCCAAGAGGCGCAAGATGACCGCATTGAGTGCCGGGCTCACGGCACCGGGAGCCACATCACTGGGAATCCGCGGAGGCCGTTCCACGTGCGCCTGCCATATATCGACCGCGGT
Source organism: uncultured Myxococcales bacterium (assembly GCA_964616265.1). GTDB lineage: Bacteria > Myxococcota_A > Polyangia > Fen-1088 > Fen-1088 > Fen-1118. Next base: position 3,592 of record CAZTTW010000359.1, read on the forward strand.
TGGACCGTCGAATGGAACCGAGCCGGTTAGGGTTTCGTACAACATCACGCCGAGCGAATACAGATCCGCGCGTACGTCCACCTTGAGGCCGCGGCATTGCTCGGGCGACATGTAGTGAGGCGTGCCGACGTTCACGCCCGCAGCCGTGCGCGGGCCTCCTTCGCTCAAATGCGCGGGCACGCCTTCCACCAGCTTCGCCAGACCGAAATCCACCAGCTTCACTTTCTGGCCGCTCGGTTGCGGCGAGCTGAGCAGCAGGATGTTCTCGGGCTTGAGATCCCGGTGCACGATGCCTTTCGAGTGAACCGCAACCAGTGCCCGCCCAACTTCGATGAAGATGGGCAGCGCCTCTGCCATGGGTAGGCGAATGCGCTCGCTCAGGACATCCCCGAGGTTCTTGCCCTCGAGAAATTCCATCACGTAGTAGTGGCGCCCGTCGGTGAGCTGACCAAAGGAAAAGATGTCGACGAGCCCCGGATGCTGGATGTCGTTGACGGCTCGGGCTTCGAGGACGAAGCGGCGAATAGCGTTCTTGTTCTTCGCCAGCCGCGCGGCGAGCACCTTGATGGCGACTTTCTTGCCGATGATGGGATGGACCGCGCTGTACACCGTACCCATGCCGCCCTCGCCGATGCGCGCGAGGATCTCGTACTCGCCGACCTTGGTGCCCACGGAAAGCTTCGTTCCGAGCATGCCCGCCGTGACATCAAAACTGTTCGAGGTTGGGGTGACGCCTCGCAGATCGACCGGTGGAGTCGTGGCCGGAGGCGCCGCTGCGACGGTCTTAACATCCGATCGCCCCGGACAATCGAAGTTGCCTTCGATTCCGTGTGCTGCCTTCCCACAGTAGGGGCAAAGTGCCATGGTCGGGCCTCAGTGTAACGCCATCTCGCGAAGACCGCTGACGACTTTCGCGAGCGGCAGACTTTACGGCCGGCCGAAGATCAGGCAGACGTTGGCGCCGCCAAAACCAAAGCTGTTGGTTAGGGCATGAGCAATCGGTGTCTCGCGAGCCGTGTTGGGCACACAATCGAGGTCACACTCGGGATCGGGAGTCGTGTAGTTGATGGTTGGCGGAATCTGACCGCGCCCGACGCTGAGCGCGGTGAAGGCCGCCTCGACTCCTCCGGCGGCGCCCAAAAGGTGGCCGGTCATCGACTTGGTCGAGCTGACCATCAGTTTGGCGGCGTGATCCTTGAACACGCGCTTGATGGCGAGAGTCTCGGTGGCATCGTTCATCTTGGTCGAGGTGCCGTGAGCGTTGATGTACTGGATGTCCTCGGGCGTAAGCCCCGCGTCGGCCAGCGCGCGCCGCATGCAGCGCTGGGCGCCCGCGCCTTCCTCGGAAGGAGCGGTGATGTGGTAGGCATCGGCGTTCGCGGCGTACCCTTCCACGATGGCGTGAATGCGAGCGCCGCGCTGCTTGGCATGCTCGAGCTCCTCCAGCACCAGAACGCCCGCGCCTTCCGCGAGAACGAAGCCGTCGCGATCGAGATCGAATGGCCGACTGGCCAAGGTTGGGGCGTTGTTGCGCGTGGAAAGCGCGCGCATGGCAGCGAAACCACCCAGGCCAAGCGGCGTCACCACCGCCTCACTCGCCCCGCAGATCATCACATCGACCTCGCCGCGCTGGACCAGTCGGAAGGCATCGCCGATAGCGTGCGCACCGCTGGAGCAGGCAGACACTTGGCTGTAGCAGGGACCCTGAGCGTGGTACTTGATGGAAAGCTGCCCCGCCGCCAGGTTGATGATGTTTTGCACGACGAAGAAGGGCGAGATGGCCTGCCGCGGAGTCTTCGTCTGCAAAGCGGCGTGAGTGGCTTCGAGCGTGCTCAGCCCACCCATGCCCGAGCCGATGAAGCAGCCGGTGC
>CAZTTW010000360.1:0-5461 GCA_964616265.1 uncultured Myxococcales bacterium
CCAAAGTTCGATTCGCCATGTCGATTCCAGGTGTTCGAGCAGAGACGACGCGCCACGCGCCGGACAAAGGAAATTGCGGAGAGGGGGAGATTCGAACTCCCGATTCTCCCGTCGGTGCCAACGGTAGCGCAACGCTGAATCATGTTCTAGAGAAATCGCGCCTTTGCGGGAATCGACTGATAAGAGGTGAGGCAGCGCTTTCGCATGGTTTATCATTTCAAGTGCAACGTTTGACGTCAGCAACCGTGGGCAGCCGAGGGCCTAATTACCCCTTGGTGGCCGCCGAGCCTGCGCATCCTAAGCGGCCCGCCCACGGACTTTTCGACAGGGTGCAAAGGATGCAGGACCGTGACAGCGACCAAGAACAAGCCCGAGACGAAGCCAGCTCGCGACTGGGCGGTAGTGCTCGACGGTCCGGAACACTACAAGGAGATCGTCAAAGACGAGCGCCGCCAGGCGAAGCGCCCTCCTGCCAGCGCGACGAAGGCAACCCCGAGAACCCCGCACCAGGCGAAGCCAGCCCTAAGCCCCACCGAACGGTTCGAGAAGGACAAGCGAGCGTTACAAGCGGCTCTGGGACACGACCCCGAAGGGAAGTCGGCCGAGGCAAAGCCTGCCACGGTCACACGAGAATCTCAGCAGGCTGAAACTCGGGCTGATCTCCTCGCTGCCTTCCGCAAGGCCGGGCTCGATGCCTCGGGGCAATGGTGGCTCGCCGAGAAGGATGAGAAGCGCATCTTCTGGCCGGACTTGAGCGAGGCCCTCGCTATTCTTGAGAGCGAAGCCGTACAAGTACGAGCTACGGATCCCAGAATCGCACAATTGGCGAGCCTGTACCTTCATGCAAAGCCCGAGAAGGAGAAGCGCGACCGGGAAACTGCAGATGAACGCAGAGACTTCGAGGCCATTCGAAAGGCCATCGCCGCCGCGCACGTGACTACTGACAATGGCAAGCGCATGATAGACGCACTTCTTCGGGATTTCAGCGGAGACAACGCGACCGTTAGGGAGGCCAAGCTGGGGCACACGGTTGCGCCGCTACTGCCGGCGGCCAAGCCGGCATTCGGACGTCGTGTTGACGAAGGTGTTCGCCGCGCCCTACAGGACTTCGAAGCGGTTCACGGTTGGAACTTGGATACCGTGGCGGCGGCGCTGATTATCAGTGGAGCCGCGCGGGTTCGGCTGAGCTCGCTTCGTCGGAGCCTCAGCGAATGGGCGCGTTTTCACAATCCCGCATCCGAATAACGCGCACGGGTAATTGAGGCGCTCAAGCGCCGACTTGTCTGCATAAGGTCGAGCGGTGGCCAGTCTAGCCTAAGACTGTGGATCATCGATACGAGCTCACCGCCGCCGAAAAACAGGCACTGCGCGACTATCTCTCACGGGCTGGCCACAGCCGGGCATGTGCAGCCATCGGGCTAGCGCGCATGACCGTCTACCGTGCGCGGGACGGCGAGGCCGTCTACCGTTCGACTCTCGCCGCCATAAGGTCGGGTTTGGCGCTGGCGGCCGAGCTGGAGCGCCAGTCATGATCGACGAGGCGATCCGCGCGGCCGTCACCGAGGCCATCGCCGCCAGCGAGGCACGCATCATCGCGGCCATGCGCGAGGCCATCCGCCAGGCGCAGCCGGCGCGGCTGCTATCGGTCGCCGACGCCGCAGCGGAGCTCGGCATATCCCAGTGCTCCGTCCGCCGGCACGTGGCCGACTGTACGCTACCCAGTCGTCGTGTCGGGGCGCGCGTGCTCGTCGATATGTCGCAGCCCGCGAGCGAGGAGCAATGACCATGCAGCCCGGATCTCTATCAGGCGCCGCCCGTCGAGGAGCGTACGCGGATGCGGCTGGCGTGACGCCACAGGGACGTCGAGGGAGCCGCGGTCATGACTGACACCCCAACACCCTCTATCTCAATGACAATTCACAACGGCGACACAGGCAAGGAGGTTGCATTGATGATCTTGGCCGAAAAGGGCGCGTACTACGAAATTCGGAGGCTGTTGTCGGGCGCGGGCGGATACCTACCGGACGATCTGTACCGCATCAGACGAGGGATTGGCGCCGACAGAGACGAGTGGTCGCAGGTATGGCCAGCGATTGAACACCTATTTCCAGTGCGCGACGGCCGCAGATTCCACCAGGCGACGCTCGACGACCTGCAATTCCGAGATGCTCGCCGCTCTGCCGGGAAAACGGGCGGTCAGCAGCCCCACCCGACCCAGCGACCGAGCAAAAGTCGAGCAAACGTCGAGCAAACTACCGAGCAAGAGCCGAGCAAACGTCGAGCAGACAGCCGAGCAAAAGTCGACCCTCCTTCTCCTTCTCCTTCTCCTTCTCCTTCTCCGGATCCTTCTCCAACTCCTAAACCTACAGATCCAGAAGTAGGTGCCGAAGCGCCCGCGGACGGGCATTCGCCACCGGCACCGGCTGGTGTGTCGCTACTGGATTTTTGCACGAGGGGGAAGATTCGGAGCTGGGCACTTACGCAGCCGGAGGCCGATAGGTTAGCGGAGGCGTTCCCGGAGCTGGACATCATCGCCGTGGCGAAAAAGGCCAAGGCATGGATCGCGGCAAACCCGAAACGCACGCCCACGGCGACGGGCATGTCTGCATTCTTGTACTCGTGGGTGGCCCGAGAGCAGAACGGACGCCCCAGCCGAGCAAGCACGACCGCGCCAGCGCGTGACATCCGCGTGGGCCGCGTCGGCGCAGAGGACTGCGACCACTCCGGCCCCGTGGGCGAAGTCGACCTGGGGACTCTGCGATGACCCGGCCACAGCAGCCAGCGGACCTTTTTTCGCTGCCGCGTCCTGAGCGCGACGCCTATCTCGCTGCCTGTCGCGCCTGGGAGGCATCACCCGATGGCATCGCCGAACTCGCAGCCGTCAAGGCCGAGCGGGAAGCGCAACGGTGGGCGGCCTACACGGCAGCATTGCCGGCAGCAATCGAGACGCTGCTACGCCATGGCGCTGGGCCAGGCCAGCGCATGGGACTACCCGAGAGAGCTCTCGACATCGTGCTGGCCGGCGGCCTGCAGGAGACACCAGCGCGAGCCGCTGTCCGTGGTGCGACTGACATTTGCGTCCTCAGCGGCGGCCCCGGCACCACGAAAACTTGCTCGGCCGTCTGTTGGTGCCGCGAGCACATCGTCGCGCCGGCAAACTGGCGGTCCACAGACGTCGGCCAGCCTTGCTTCGTGGGCGTTCTACCCCTGTGGCTTTCGGCTGGGCAGCTCGCGCGTCTGGACCACTTCGACCAGAAGGCAATTGATCGCGTTGCGAAGGCACAGCGACTCGTGATCGATGATCTCGGCGCCGAGTATGCCGACGCCAAGGGATTCTTCAGCTCGTTACTCGACGAGGTGATTGATGCTCGCTATTCGGGCAAGCGGCCGACGGTCGTCACAACGAACCTCGATGCCGAGGCCTTCAAGGCGCGCTACGGCGCCCGCATCATCGACCGCATCCTCGAGGCTGGCCGATTCGTGGCTTGCGGCAACCAGAGTCTGCGCCGGAGGCCAGCGCAATGACCGCCGATCTACCCAAGTTTTGCTCAACCTCCCGCCGCTCGACAGCGTTTGTCCTTTTCGTTGTCGCTGGCGGCCCATGGCCGGCCCTTCGAGCCGCGGGGTTGGGCACCTATCTTTCGCACCGCCGGCCCGGTCGACGGGGTTGGGCCCGGCGCTCCATGGGCACAATCGAGGGGGAGGCACAAGCCCCTCGGGATCGGCCCGGCCGGCGTTGCGGAACCTATTCACCAACGACACCGAAGGGACTCTGACCATGAAGAACACGCGTGAAACCGTATGCGAACTCTGCGGCGCTCAATTCACAGAAGGGCATTGGGATGGACGGCGCTTACTGTGCGCAGAGTGTCACAGTGGGTCAACTCCCCCGGTCGCGATGCCGCCCAGCGCGCGCGAGCGTGCGCAGCTCGCCCTCTGGCTTGCGCCCCTGGTGCCAGCGAAGGCGCTAGCGCTCAACCTGGCGCAAGCCACGCTGCCGCGGGTTGCATCGTGAGCGACATCGGGATCGCATCAGCCGACGTACCCTTGCCAAAGGCCGACGACATTTGCTCGGCTTGCGGCGAGGCCATCAAGGCGGTCGGCGTCTTCACGGGAGGCGCGCGCGCGAAGTGCCTTTGTCTCGCCTGCTTTGGCAACCCACAGCCGACGAACCCGGAGGACGATCGTGGATAGCGACGACAAGCCCGACCTGCGGGTGGTCGCCAGCGCGGCCGAGAATGGCCATTCTGGCGAGGATGACGATCCTGCCGACGATTCACTTTCAGCCCGTGAAATCAGGTTCGCCGATGCGCTGGCAGCAGGCGCGTCTGTTGCCGATGCGGCCACGGCGGTAGGCATCTCGCCACGCAGTGCGCGACGGTGGCGAAAGAAGCCCGAGCTTGCCGAGCTCGTGAAGGCTCGCCTTTCTGAAAACGTCAGCATGGCGAGGGCCATCCTGAGTGCGGGCACGAGCAAGGCCGCGCTCGGTTTGGTGTCCATGGCGGGGGGAGAAGTCCCGTCCGACTCGGCGCGGGTCGCCGCTTGCGCTCGAGTCCTCGACAGCGCTCTCCAGCTCGGCAATTTCGAGGAATTCGAAAGCCGTCTAGCCGCCGTTGAGGGGCAGCAGAACACGCAACCAGACAAGCCTGGGAGGTTCCACCGATGATCCCTGCAAAGCTACGCCGCCGGCTCGAAGCATGCGAGCGACGTGTGCCACCGCCAGCGCAAGGCCCGTCGGCGAACATGAGCACGGGCGAGCTGCGCCACGCGATCACTGACACGCTCGGGATCAGCGAAAGCGAGCTCGCGGCGATTGGGCCGGGCCTGGGGATTGCGATTCTGGCCGAGCTCGCTCGTCGGGATCGTGAAGGGATTCGCCGATGAGGTCTTTCAGTGCACTTCAAAGCCGCCTTCGTCGTGTCGAGGCCCGCTCGCCGGCAACGTCTCGCTCATCGCTTGCCGAGCGCAACGCCCGTCGGCTCGCAATGGTCGCATCAGCACCGCCGGCCGCGCGCGACGTCGTGATCGACATGGCGATCCGGGATGCCGCGTGCATCGAGGAGCCCGCCGACTATCACGCGTTCGTGTCCGCATTCGGCGCCGAGACAATCAACAGACTCTTCCCAGACGGCCTGCCGTGGCAACCGGGTGCATTTGTCCGCGAAAGAGTGCGCCGCCACTTCGACAGTGGCGAGACTGAAGGCCGCGGCCCAATTGGGGAGATGATCGAGGGCATGATTAAGAGGCAACACGCTTCGAATCCACTATTCGATTCTCTACCAACCGAAGCACCGGCGGAGAACGTGACCCGCACAAGGACCACTGACACCAACCCGGCACCAAGTGGCCCCCAATCGAAAGGAAGTCTGACCCATGCCCACAGCCTTTGACAATCTTCTCGCCCCTCGCAGCCGAGAGACACTAGAGGCGATCCTTCTCTCGACCTTGCAGGGAGAAAAGT
>CAZTTW010000361.1:0-5453 GCA_964616265.1 uncultured Myxococcales bacterium
GCGGCACCGTGTTTCTCGACGAGATCGGCGAGATGCCGTCCAACCTGCAGGCCAAACTCCTACGCTTCCTGCAAGAAAAGCAGTTCGAGCGCATCGGCGAAAACCGAACTCGCCAAGCCGACGTTCGGGTGGTCGCCGCGACCAATCGCGATCTCGACGCCGACGTGCGCGCGGGCAAATTCCGCGAAGACTTGCTCTATCGTCTCAACGTCGTCGAGGTGAAGGTTCCGTCGTTGCGCGAAAGGCGCGAAGACATTTTGCCGCTTGCGCGGCACTTCCTCACGTTCTTCGCCCGCGCCACCGGCCGCGCCCTGTCCGAGCTTTCCCCTGCCGCCGAGCGCGCTCTCGAAGACTATGCCTGGCCAGGCAACGTACGCGAGCTGCGCAACACCATCGAGCGCGCCATGATTCTGTGGCCTTCGCCTCGACTCGAACCGCAGGCTTTTCCGGAGCGCATCGCCGGTGCCAAAGAGAGGGGCCCCTTCATTGGCGGCCCCTATTCTTTGGACGCCGTCGAACGCGCGCACATCCTAACCGTCATGGCAAGTGCGCCGTCGCTGGATACGGCTGCCGAGATCCTCGGCATCGACAGCTCGACCCTATGGCGCAAGCGCAAGCGCTACGACGAGGGCTAAGATCCGGTTGCGCCTTTACTGGGCGACCACGGGCGCCGCGGCGGCGGCCTCTGGGCGACCGAATTGATGGTCAAGCGCCAAGTTGAGGTCGAGCACGTTGACCGTCGGCTCGCCGAGAATGCCGAGATCGCGACCGCTCACTATTTCTTCGAGGGCCGCAGTAACTCGGGCGATGCTGATGCCACGCGCATGAGCGACGCGCGCGATCTGCCAGCGAGCTGCGTCCGGACTGACGTGCGGATCGAGGCCGCTTCCCGACGCCGTCACGAGCTCCACGGGAACATCGCCCCGCGACTCGGGGTTCTCCTTCTGCAAGCGCGCGATGTCGGCCTTCACGCGGTCCTGCAGCTTGGCCGAGGTCGGGCCGAAGTTCGAGCCGCCCGATGCCGTGCCGTCGTAGCCGTTGCCAGCCGCCGACGGACGCGGCTGGAAATAGGCGAGATTTGCGAAGGTCTGGCCGAGCAGACGCGAGCCGACCACCTTGCCGTTTTCGTCTTTGGCGAGGCTGCCATTGGCGGCGTTCGGGAACAGAAGCTGCGCCGCTGCCGTCATGGCCAGCGGATAGATGATCCCGGTCAGCACGAGCGTCACGATGGTTACACGCAAAGCGATCATGAAAGTCTTCATGGTGATTCCTTACACGAGGTGTAGCGCCTGCAGGGCTAGGTCGACGATCTTGATTCCGATGAACGGAGCGATGACGCCGCCCACGCCGTAAATGAGCATCGAGCGACGGAAAAGTGCCGCGGCGCCGAGCGGCCGGTACTTCACGCCGCGCAATGCGAGCGGAATGAGCAACACGATGATGATGGCGTTGAAAATGACAGCGGAAAGAATCGCGCTCGACGGCGAGGCCAGCTTCATTACATTGAGCGGCGCAATCTCCGGGAACGCGACCATGAACATCGCCGGCAAAATCGCGAAGTACTTGGCGACGTCGTTGGCGATCGAGAAGGTGGTCAGCGCGCCGCGGGTCATCAGCAGCTGCTTGCCCACCTCGACGACCTCCAGGAGCTTCGTCGGGTTGGATTCGAGGTCGATCATGTTGCCCGCTTCTTTCGCCGCCTGCGTGCCGCTGTTCATGGCAACGCCGACATCGGCCTGGGCCAACGCTGGAGCATCGTTGGTTCCGTCGCCGGTCATGGCCACCAGCTTGCCCTTGGCTTGCTCGGTCTTGATGAGGCGCATCTTCGCCTCCGGCGTCGCCTCGGCCAGGAAGTCGTCCACGCCTGCCTCGCGGGCGATGGCGGCTGCTGTTCGCGGATTGTCGCCCGTGATCATGACGGTGCGGATGCCCATGGCCCGAAAGCGCTCGAAACGCTCTTTGATACCGCCTTTAACCACGTCGTTGAGGCGCACGATGCCAAGCGCGCGCGTGCCCTCGGCAACCGCAAGCGGCGTGGCACCTTGGTCGGCGATCTTTTGCGCAGCCTCCATCAGCTCGGCCGGCACAGTGCCGCCTTGCGATTCGACCCACGACTTGATCGCCTCGATGGCGCCCTTGCGAATCTTACGGCCGTCCAAGTCGCAGCCACTCATGCGGGTGAGCGCCGAGAATTTCACGAACTGCGCGCCGAGCCTTTCGACGTCACGGCCGCGCAGATTGAACTTCTCCTTGGCCAGCACGACGATGGATCGCCCTTCCGGAGTCTCATCGGCCAGGCTTGCCAATTGAGCGGCGTCTGCCAGCACATCGACGCCGACGCCAGAGACGGGCACGAACTCGGTCGCCATGCGGTTGCCGAGCGTGATGGTGCCGGTCTTGTCGAGGAGCAAGGTGTCTACGTCGCCCGCCGCTTCGATGGCCCGTCCGCTCATGGCGATGACGTTCTTGCGGATCAACCGATCCATGCCGGCGATGCCGATGGCGGAAAGCAAGCCACCGATGGTCGTCGGAATCAGACAGACCAAGAGCGCGACAATGACCGTCGCCGACAGCTTGATGGCCGAGTACGCGGCCAGCGGCACCAGGGTTACGCAGGCAAGCAGGAACACGATGGTCATACCGACCAGCAGAATGTGCAACGCGATTTCGTTGGGCGTCTTTTGACGGCTGGCGCCTTCGACCAAGGCGATCATTCGGTCCAGGAAGGTGTGGCCGGGATCCGACGTGATGCGCACGACGATGCGGTCGGAAAGGACGCGCGTGCCGCCGGTCACCGCCGAACGGTCGCCACCGCTTTCGCGAATCACCGGCGCCGATTCTCCGGTGATGGCCGACTCGTCGACCGAGGCGACACCCTCGACAACTTCGCCGTCGCCAGGGACGAGCTCGCCCGCGTCGATGACGACCAAGTCACCAGCGCGCAGGGAATCTGCCGCGACGGTTTCCTCGGGGCCTTGCGGGGCCTTCAGCTTGCGTGCACTCGTTTGCGTGCGCATCTTCCGCAAGCTGTCGGCTTGTGCTTTTCCGCGCCCTTCCGCTACCGCCTCGGCGAAGTTGGCGAAGACGACGGTGAACCACAGCCACAGCGAAATGCTGATGGTGAACCAGAGCGGCGCCGACCGCGAGGCTGGCACCAGCGCATCCCGCAGCGCGACCAGCGAGGTCAGCACGCTCCCGATCTCGACCACGAACATGACCGGGTTACGAATGACCTTGGCAGGCGACAGTTTCCGCAGGCTCTCTTTCACAGCCTCTCGAACGATGGCTTTGTCGAACAGCGAAACCGCTTGTGCTTGGGGACGCATTAGAAAACCTTTCCGGCCGCAGCCACGAAGTGCTCGGCGATGGGACCAAGGGACAGCGCTGGGAAGAACGTGAGGGCGCCGACGATGATGATGACGGACACGAGCAAGCCCGAGAAGAGCAGCCCGTGCGTCGGGAAAGTTCCGGGCCCGGCCGGCACGGTTCGCTTCCCGCGCATCGAGCCGGCAATCGCCATGACCGGAATCATCATGAAGAAGCGGCCGAACAACATGGCGGTGCCGAGCGTGACGTTCCACCACGGCGTGTTCGCGTTGAGCCCCGCGAACGCCGATCCGTTATTACCGGTGCCACTGGCGTAGGCGTAGAGAATCTCCGACAGTCCGTGCGGACCGGCGTTGTTGAGCGAGGACGTTCCGTAGGTCGCCACCGCCGACCAGGCCGAGAAGCCAAGAATAATCAGCGGAAAGATAAGGATGTAAAGCATGGCGAGCTTCATCTCTTTGCCTTCGATCTTCTTGCCCAGGTATTCGGGCGTACGACCGACCATGAGGCCAGCGATGAACACAGAGAGCAGCACGAACATCAGCACGCCAAAGAGCCCAGCGCCCACGCCGCCGAAGACCACCTCGCCCAGTTTGATGTTGATGAGTGGCACCATGCCGCCCAGAGCATTGAAGCTGTCGTGCATGGAATTGACGGCGCCGCAGGACGTTCCGGTAGTTACCGTCGCGAAGAGTGCCGAATTCGCCACGCCGAAGCGCGCCTCCTTTCCTTCCATGTTGCCTAGGGAGTGGTTGAGCGGCAACGCAGACAGGGCGGCATTGGGATGCGCTTCCGACACATAGGCCGTGGTAATTCCAGCGACCAGCAGGAAAGTCATAGCCGCGAGAATGGCCCAGCCCTGCTTTTGATTGCCGGCCATGCGACCGAAGGTGTAGGTCAACGCGGCCGGGATGCACAGGATCAGCACCATCTCGAGGAAATTGGTGAATGGCGTCGGGTTCTCGAAGGGATGCGCGCTGTTGGCGTTGAAGAAGCCACCGCCGTTGGTGCCCAGTTCCTTAATGGCTTCCTGCGAGGCAACGGGACCGAGCGGAATGACTTGCGATGCGCCTTCGAGCGTCGTCACGTGCAGGTAGGAACCGAACGTCTGGACAACCCCTTGCGAAACCAGGACCAACGTAAAGACCACGCAAAGGGGCAAAAGGACGTAGACGATGGAGCGGATCAGATCGACCCAGAAATTCCCGAGTCCCTTGTCGTCCTTTTCGCTGGGCTTGCGGGTCAGGCCACGCGCCAGCGCCAGCGCCACTCCCAATCCGGCCGCCGCGGACGTGAAATTGTGCCACGCAAGACCCGCCATTTGCGTGAAGTAGCTCATGGTGGTTTCGCCCGAGTAGGACTGCCAATTGGTGTTCGTGGCGAAGCTGGCGGCGGTGTTGAACGCCAAATGTCCCGTCGGAGCCGCGAGCTTTTCGGGATTGAACGGAAGGTAGAATTGCAACCGCTGAATCGCGTACGTCACGATCACGCCGATGACACTGAAAAGGAGCAACGAGGCCGTGTACTGTTTCCAGTCCTGGGCAGCCGGCTGCTTGAGACCGCCGAGTCTCAGCAAGAGTCTTTCCACGGCGCCCAGCGTGCGGCCAAGCGGCTGCCGCTCGCCTTCGAAGACACGGTAGAGATAAATGCCGAGCGGCTTGGTCAGCGCGAGGATGACCAGCAGGAACAGAACGATTTGCAACCAACCTTGAAGTGTCATGGCAAGCCTCAGAAGCGCTCCGGCTTGATAAGCGCGTAGACGAGATAGACGGTAAGCGCTGCAGCTAGCAGCGAGCCCAGTGCGTAGTCGATGGTCATGGGACTCCTCGTTGGCTAGAGCCGTTCGCAGGCCCGGGTGTAGAGCCAGGCGCCGGCGAAGAACGCGACGGTAATGCAGATGAAGATGATGTCGTTCATGGGTTCCCAACCTGCCTGAGCATCGTTCGTGCCAGCCGCAAGGCCCACGAAAAGCCTGCGCCGATCGCGGAAACCGAGGGCGGACTCTTGCAAACCGAAATCATCGCGGACCTGCAGGCTGCAAATTGCATCTCGGACATCAGCTCGAAACACAAATCCCATGAAAAACCGAGTCGCTTCCGCGGCTTCGGTCTGGCCCTTGCCTTGCT